>CAYYHN010000939.1:0-1963 GCA_964471245.1 uncultured Rhodothermaceae bacterium
ATCCCGAAAACGACATCTCGGCCACGGTAGCCACGCAGCTGACGGCAACGCAAGAAGCCGTTAGCGTGCGGATGACCGCGAATGTGGATACCGTCAACGTCGGCGACGTGATCACGTACACCATCGTCATCGAAAACAAAGGCTTTTCTGATGTGACCAACGTGCAGTTTACCGGAGTGACGAGCAGCAACGGCGCCATTGAGTTCAGTACATCAGAGCAGATGTTATGCAGCACCGACACGGCTGACAACAGCTATTCGTGCACCGATGACCTATTGCCACGCACACCACGGAGGGCACGCACCGACACCATCCGCGTTGAGGTGCGGGTGCGTGGTTCTGATGACACGTTCTTGAGTGCGAGCGGCTTTGTTCGGGTTGATGTCAACGGCGAAACGATTTTCATCGACAGCAACCGCGTTGTCACGTTTGTTGCGCCGCGCGGTGTGCAGCGGGCGGCCGTCGTCGAGGCCACGGAGCGGGTGATGCAGAGTACACTCAACATGGACATCGGGCGTGCCCATGCGTACGTCTCGGACAACCCGCTGCCACCGGGCACGCTGCTGACGACACCCGATGGGTCTGTGAACCAGATGCTCGACGACGCGGCGTGGTTGGTGCTGATCGATCCAGATCCTCTCGCCCGCTTCGCCAAACCCCTGCAATATGCGTTGCTCCCTACCGAAACGAGCAACGACCTAGAGGCGCTGTTGCTCGCTAACCTCCAGCCGCTGCTGTGGTGGTTGCAGGTCAGCGGCGTCGCATTTGGCCTCGACCTCGAAGCACCTGCCGTCGGCGACCCGATTTCAGGCCTCGCCATCGACCCACTGGGGGTTAACCAAGCCGATGCATCCGAGCCGCTCGGGCCGCCGCTACGTACCTGCGCGGTGATCGTCACGGGCGAACCCGCCACACCAACCCAGCGCAACGCCTTCGAACTCGACGCCGAGATCATGCGGCAAAATTTCCGGTTCGAGCAGTTGGTCGAGCGCCTCCCCGACGCCGACATCATCATCATGAACAACCCAACCGTCGATGAGGTCAACGCGCAACTTGCGTCGATGAAAGATCAGTACGACACGATCTACTTCGTCTACTCGGGGCACGGCAATGAACTGGGGCCGGGCCTGCGCACCACGGAGATGACACCGCTCTATACCTACAACGACCTCGCCACTGCGCTGGCGGCCACCCATGCGGCCAACCTCAATGTGCTCTTCGACGCGTGCCTCAGCGGCATCGCCATCTCGTCGTTCCGCCAAGTGCTCGGCGGCACCGATCGGCGCGTGGAAGTGTACACTGCAGCCTCCTCGACGAACGTGGCCCACACGGTGCCCGTCGAACGCTTGCCCGAGCGGACCATCGCCGTTGGCGGCTTCATCTATGCCTTCACCCAAGCGTGGGGCAACCCCGCCGCCGATGCCAATGGCGACGGCATCGTGACGTGGAACGAAGCGTTCGCACACGTTCGCAGTACCAATCCTGTGCTCCCGGGTGGTGAAACCGGCATCGTGGAGGTCTCCGATCCGCAACAGTACGTGAAAGCCGCCGACCAACTCGACGAATCCAAGCCAACCACCACGCTCAACGACATCATCATCACCTTACCCGAAGGCATCACGACACCTATTACCGTCGATGTAGAAGCGCTCAGTGGCGTCGCGGACGCAGAAAACACCGCTGACGGCGTCAATGGCCTGAGCAGCGGCATACAGTTCATCATTGATGTCGATGCAACAGGTAACCAAGCCGCAGGCAAGTACGCCACCGACTGGACGCTACAGTTCCCCTTCGAGACGCCACGTGATACGCTAGGCATCGACGGTGCCGTCCCTGGCCTCGCCTACCGTGCTGATGCGACGCAGCCGTGGTCCCCCGTCCCCGCTACGGTCTGGTCGCCAACGGATAGCACGGTCACGGTGTTTACGCCGATGCCGGAGGGCCAATGGGTGATCGCTGCCAC
>CAYYHN010000940.1:0-1961 GCA_964471245.1 uncultured Rhodothermaceae bacterium
CCTTCCGTCGCGTTGAAGGAAAATCGCCCATTGGCATCCGTTGATGCTTCGAGCACATCCCCGAAGTACACGTTTGCGTTGGCAAGCGGTGTGCCATCAGGTTGGCGAGCGATGCCTGCTACTACGAACGATTTGGCGCGGACATCGAACAGCAAATTCGTTGGATTATTACCCGATTGGACGACGAGTTGTATCGGTGTACTGGCTGAAGCGAATTGATCTGATGGCACAGGCTGAATAGCATACGTGCCGGAAGGAAGTCGCAGGCTGAAGCGTCCTTGGTCATCCGTTGTCGATGTGAAGATGCTACCCGAAAGCGGACGAGCTTCGACTGTAATGTTGGGTAAGGGCTGAGGCGATGCGCCACCAAAAATGGTCTCCGGTAGCAACCGTACCGTCCCGGCTACCTGCGTAGCCTGCGATTCGAGCACAAAGTCTTGTACGACCAGCGGCTGGTCTACGGAAAGGGTCCGAACTACGGCTTCGCTCGAGGAAAATCCGAAACGGGAGGCAGCTAAGGTCCATGTTCCTGAGGTAAGGACCAGCGAATACGCGCCATCGGTGTCCGTTACCGTTTCCAATGATTGGCTTCCATTGGTGGCTTCGATCTCAGCAAGCGCGAGCGGCACGCCGTCCGACGTGCGGACGAAGCCTTGCACTGTGATGGCATCAGGTTGCAGCACGAACGCGTCTGAAAGCGTCGTAATCTCACCTTCTGAAATATTAACCAGCCGCGATGGTGATGGAAGAAATCCAGCTTTAGACACCTCAACTTGATAGTTGTCGGCCTCCAGTGTCAACGAAAACTGGCCGTTGCTATCGGTCGTCGTTCGCGCCACTGCTTGCGTAGTTTGTGACGTAGCCTGCACGGTTGCTTGGCTGATCGCGTCGCCTGCTGTTGAAACGACGCGGCCGTTAAGTTGCGAGGGGAGTGGGCGCAGCCGCATCGTAAAGGAGGTGGTTTCGTTGGCTTGCAGTGTCACGACCGCAGTTGTATCTGCAAATCCCTCTTTTTGTGCTGTGAAGACATAGGCGTCAACGACTAAACTATCCTCGATAAATGGACGTGTCGTGTTGATGAAAGGCCTCGTCGAACTGAAGCCGTTGCCATCGAGCGATTCGACCGAAAGCGATACGCCAAGTAGCGGGGTGTTATCCCGCGCCGAACGCATGTTGGCAACAAACCCGCCAGTCGCCACATCGTAATTGAAGAAGCGCTCGTTGCTGGTGGCTCCGACCGTGGTCGCATTCTGTGCGATGACGTACCAACTAAAGCGACCTTGCGAAAGGCGCTGGCGGGCATCAAGCGTGAACGTGGTGTTGGTTGTTTCTTCTATGAGTACTGGCAACGCCAATTCGCCTTGGCCTTCATCGACGCGTTCGAAGAGAAAGAAGCGGTAGCTGGTCGCATCTTGGACGGGATCCCACGAGAAGGAAATGGTGCTGGAGCCCGAAAATACCTCCTCGTCGGCGGGGGTTGCGAGAGCGGGGGCATCGAGCACGTCATCGGCCGTATAGGTGAACGGAACGATGCTCCCAAACACCGTGCTGATGAGGTTCAGATTGGTGTCGCTGTACATGTTGCCGACCACGTAGTTGTACTCATTGCCCGGGATGAGGGGTGGAACACCTAGGTCTGGAAAAGGCGTGCCGTCGATACTTGGGTCGCCGTATTGGGCCGAGGTCTCGCGCGTGTGGTGGACCCACACGATATTGGCCCCCGAAACGAAAATCTTGTCGCGCTCTAAGTCTTGCGTGATTTCAAACGGCGTTTGCGAGATAAACAACACATACGAAGGCACACCCGGCACGGCTTCCCATTCAAAGCGCGGCGTTGCGGTAGTAATCTGGCCCCGTGGAGCCAAAATTCGGGCGGCCACTGGTGACTCAACGATGAGTTGAAATTCACGTGTGGTCAGCAGGGCTGGGTTTTGCTGAATGGCAGCATCGATGTCGCTGCG
>CAYYHN010000941.1:0-1956 GCA_964471245.1 uncultured Rhodothermaceae bacterium
GGGATTTGAGGTCATTTTTCAGCAGATTAAGGCGCTTTTCGAAGCGCGATGCAGCACATCGTGTGAGGAAAGCAACGCAGAGCTGGTGGAAAGGGACCCCATCAGGTGATTCAAGATGCATGTCACTACGCCCTAGCAACGCATCGCTAGCACGTCATCTCAATCAAACGAAGTAAGCGTAGAGATCTCTGCCAGTTAAGCATCGGACTCTCCCAGTCCCGCCCGTGCAGCAAACAGCTGCATGGGCGGTTTTGCTTAGGACCATTAGCCGCTGGCAATGCCTGCAATGCATTTATTTTGAAGACGGACTTGTGCCTCAGAGGCGTCATTTTGGTACGGCGTTTACTACCTTGAACGTCATCGCCTATGAGACCATAACATGGAAGACAAAGGCACACTGGTAACTGCGCAGCATACGTTTCGGGTGCACCACAAAGGCGGGCGCTCTCGCGAATCGGGAGCGCTGCGACTGGAGCGGCATGTACAAGCGGCCGAGGGCATCCTCAGCGCCTCGGCTAGCCACCGGAGTCACATCCTACGCGTCGCCTTCGACCCCGAGCGGACGTCGCCAGTCACCATCGCCCAGCACGTCGAGCAACTGGGTTGGATAATCGATGGGCAGCACGACGGGCCGCCGAGCCACGAGCTGCTGCGGTTGCAGATGGATGGCCTGAAGGCGCTTTTTGCAAACCCACGCCTCGAGATTGCGCTGACGGCCGTCACGTTGGTAGCGATGCTGGTGGGCTGGGGATTGACGTGGCAAGCCGAAGCCCTGACACCGCTCGCCATCAGTTGCTACGTCGTAGCCTACATCGCGGGCGGCGTCTACGGCGTGAAAGGCGCAATTGAATCGTTGCAACATGGCGTCATCGACATCGACCTGCTGATGGTGCTGGCGGCGCTCGGCGCGGCATACGTCGGTGCGCCGTTCGAGGGGGCAATGCTGCTGTTCTTGTTTTCGCTCTCGAACACACTCCAGCACTACGCCATCGGCCGCAGCCGCAACGCCATCCGGGCACTGATGAAGCTCCGGCCGCAGCAAGCCCGCGTCTACCGCGATGGGACGTTGGTCACGGAAGCCATTGATGCCATTGCCGTCGATGACGTGATCGTCGTGCGCCCGGGCGATGTGCTGCCGCTTGATGGCGTCGTCGTGCAGGGCGAAGCTGCCGTCGACCAAGCTTCGCTGACGGGCGAGTCAGCACTGGTGCACAAGGGGCCGGGTGATGCGGTCTTCGCGGGGACGATCAACGAGAACGGGGCGCTGGACATCCGTGTGACAAAACGGGCTGCCGACTCGACCATCGCCAAGCTGATCGCACTTGTTGAGGAAGCACAGGGCGAGAAGGCACAGACCCAGCGGTTCATCGATGCCGCCGAGCAGCGCTACGCTGTCGGCGTGATCCTTGGGACGCTGATCGCCATTCTCATCCCAATGTATCTGCTGGGAGAGGCGTTCGACACGGCGTTCTATCGGGCGATGACGCTGATGGTCGCGGCTTCGCCGTGTGCGCTCGTCATCAGCACACCCGCGACGATCCTCTCGGCCATCGGCAATGCTGCGCGCAACGGCGTTTTGTTCAAAGGCGGGACGTACTTGGAGCAGGCTGCCACCATCAAAGCCATCGCGTTCGACAAGACGGGCACACTCACCGTCGGTCAACGCACGCTAACGCAGGTTGCCATGCTGCCGGGCATAGAGCAGAGCGAAACTGATGTGCTCGCACTCGCTGCTGCAGTGCAGGCCCACTCCGAGCATTCGCTGGCCGTCGCCATTGCGGAAGCTGCCGCCACGCGCGGTCTGGTGGTGCCTGTTGCTACGCAGTTTGAAGCCTTCCCCGGCCGCGGCGTCGCCGGGCAGGTCGGCGGCCAAGCAATCCACGTTGGCAACCTCGCGTTCCTCGCCACCTTTGCGCCTAAAAACCTCGCCGATGCGCAGCAGCAAACCGATGCGCT
>CAYYHN010000942.1:0-1953 GCA_964471245.1 uncultured Rhodothermaceae bacterium
CGAGGCGCTGGAGTGTTTGTAGGTAGAGGAGCCGAATGGCTAGGCGGTGCTGCTGATTGACCAAAGCCTCGCGGAGTGCGTCATCAAAGGTGACGGCTGATAAGTCTTCTGGTGGCGCGCCCACACCATCGTGACGGCGTGGCGTGGCCCGCAAGCCGCCTCGGGACTCCATCCCATACAGCCGCCAGGCCATAAACACAACGGCCAAACCCGCGAGCAGGTAGATGCCCCATTCGACGAGTTGCGCTACGTCTTGGTTTTCAAGCGGTGCAAACACCTTGCGCCAGAACCACCGCTGGAGCGCGGCCCACCAATTCTCCCCTTCTGGCACAGCGGCTTCCGCGTCGTACTGAAACGCCGGATCCGATCGGTATGCCTCCAATGCCGCCGCATCCATCAGGCGAACGGTTACAGCACTCGTGTCGTTGGGCAAGTCGTGCACGCTAGCTTCCTGCGCGCATACGGAAGGCGCCCAACTCACGCTAGTAAGCAACAACCCAAGGGCGAGCCAAATACGCGCACGAAGTTCCATTGCGGTCATGCTACTTCTCTGAAGGCGCAGATGCATCTTCATCGTCCTCGTAGAGCAAGGCATCACGCATCCGTTGCACCCGTTGCTGCAAGCCCGCTTGCTCGGTTTGCTCGACGAGGTTAAAGTATTGCAACGCGGTCACAATCGAATAGATGCTACTCAGCATATAGGTCAGGATGATGCCCACGACGTAGAACGAGCCGAGCACGACAAGCAGCCAGAAGGCTGTGATATCATACCCGAGTGCCACGCCGCCAATCATGAGAACCATGCTGGGCACATTGGCGATACTCCCCAACACCGTTACGATGATATAGGTTACCAACAGCAAACCTGCCGTCTGCCACCACGAAGGCCGCACCAACGCCCAAGACCGTTTGAAGGCAGCCAATCCACCCTCACCCTCAATGACATAGGCTGGCAAGAACAGCGACAGAGAAACCCCGACATATATGCCGCCCAAAAAGAGCGCCAGTACACCGAGACAAGGTATGAGTGCAATGACGAGGGCCGGTAGGGTAGCCAACCCCGCGAGCACATAGACACCAATCAGTGGCAGCACATGTCGCTTTACCCGAGCCCACACGTCGTGGACCGTGGGCATCACGCCTTCCTCCTCGTCGCACAAAGCGATGTAACACGTCACCACCAGTGGCGGCAGCAAAGCCATTGCAAACAATGCGATCATCATCAGCGGGAAGATGCCCAAGATCTCAGCACCGGGGACAACGTCAGGATCAAACGCTTCGGGGTCAAACGCTTCGGGATTCGCCTGAATATCGCCGAACATGCTGAACATGCTGCCCATGTACGCCAGCATGACGAGGGCCGCCAACAGCATTGGGATGCCCGCAATCGTCAAGAGGCTTTTCGATAGGCCGACGAAATGGCGCTTCAAGAAAATGAACGCAGCATTCAGGACATCGCCGAACTCGCGTTCGCGGCGTAAGCGGAAGGCAACGTAGGTTACCATAAGGAGATCACCGTTCGGTTAGCACATGCGGTTAGCTGACAGGTTTGGACAAGCTTGATGGGTGGCGCGCCGAGCGTGCTGTTTGGTGCGGCAGCCAGACAAAATACCACAGGATGATTGCAGCCGAGCTTAGGATGATCGTCAGGCTGAGCGCCATCGGCATGCCGGTGTGGCGCGTCACGAAGCCTTCGAGCAATCCAGCTACAACAAATATGGGCACGAGGCCAATGATGATCTTGAGTGCGCGTCGTGCTCCGGCCAGTACGGATTCCATGCGTGTGTACGTGCCCGGAAAGAGGATGCTGTTGCCCAGCACAAACCCAGCACCGCCCGCAATGACAATAGCGGAAAGCTCCAGCGTCCCGTGAATGTAGATAACCAACAGCGCTTCCCCCAACAGGCCTTGTTGATAGAAAAAGTGCTGAAATGCCCCAACCATGACGCCATT
>CAYYHN010000943.1:0-1942 GCA_964471245.1 uncultured Rhodothermaceae bacterium
AGATGCTCATGCGTATGGGCCGCCGCTGGCGTGTGGCGAGCACCGGCAGCCCGGTGAAAGGCAACAACGGCTTCCTGCGGCTCAACCTACGGATGCACCTCGACCGCACGGCTGAGTGGCAGCAGATGTTCGACGAGGCATGGCGCTACGAACGCGACTACTTCTACGACCCCAGCACGCACGGCCGCGACTGGAACGACGTACGCGCACGCTACGCCCCGCTCATCCCGTACGTCCGCCACCGCAGCGACCTCACGTACATCCTCGACCAAATGAACGGCGAATTGTCCGTGGGCCACAGCTTCGTCTTTGGCGGCGACTTCCCGGCTGTCGACACGGTGCGCGTTGGGCTCCTTGGCGCGGACTTCGAGGCTGCGAACGGACGCTGGCGCTTCAGCCGCATCTACACGGCCGAAAGCTGGAATCCCGGCTTGAGAGCCCCACTGGATCGCCCCGGCCTCCGCGTTGAGGAAGGCACCTACCTCGTCGGCGTCGACGGCATGGAACTGACGGCCAGCGACGATCCCTACCGCCTGCTCGACGGGACGGCCAACCGCCAGACGGTGCTGCACCTGAACGATGAACCGACGATGGAAGACGCGTGGACCGAGGTCGTCGAGCCGATCCGCAGCGAGTTCGGCTTGCGCCAGCGCGCGTGGGTCGAAGACAACCGGCGGCGCGTCGATGAACTCTCCGGCGGCCGACTCGCCTACGTTTGGGTGCCCAACACGGGCGGACCCGGCGTCGTCTCGTTCAACCGCTACTTCTTTGCCCAGCAAGACAAGGAAGGCGCGGTCATCGACGAGCGGTTCAACGGCGGCGGCCTGCTCGATGACTACATGGTCGACCTGATGACGCGCAATCTGCGAGCAGCCATCACCAACGAAGTGCCCAATGGTGCGCCGTTCCGCCTCCCGGCAGGCATCCTCGGCCCCAAGGTGCTGCTGATCAACGAACTCGCAGGCTCTGGCGGCGACTTCTTCCCGTGGGTTTTCCGGCAGCAGCAAGCCGGGCCGCTCATCGGGATGCGCACGTGGGGCGGCCTCGTCAAGTCCTCCGTCCACTATGCTTTAGTTGATGGCGGTGCCCTGACCTCGCCCGACAACGCTGTCTTCGACCCGATCAACAACGTCTGGATCGGCGAAAACGTCGGCATCCCGCCGGACATCGAAGTCCGCCTCAACGCCCGCGCCCATGCCGAAGGCCGCGACCCGCAGCTCGAACGCGCCGTGCAAGAAGCCCTCGGCCTCCTCGAAGCCGAACCCATGCCAACCGTCACGCCACCACCCTTCCCACGTCCTGCGCAAGGAGGGAATTAGGAGATAGTGGATGGTAGATTGAGGATAGTGGATGGTTTTCGAAACCGAGCAGCCAAAATTATGGCGAAAAGAACCTCGCTTGCCCTAACCATCCCACTCGTTGTCACGCTACAGATTCTGTCATTCGTATATGCATGGGATTGGTTAGTAGAGCTAGCAGCGAGCATGGGGCGAGTACAGCGTGGAGGCGTTGGATTTGGCATCACTGTTCATTATGGAGCCCTCTTTATTGGGTGTGGCTTTGTGATAGCTACTGTTGTCTCTGCGATCACGGATCGCCCCCGAACACGTTGGATGACAATGGTCCTTTTGTTGATCGGCTGGAGTTGGTGGGTTGTACCAGCCTTAGAGAGTTATCCGATCCGAGGGACGACCTTTTTGTTGCTGGGCCTAACGATCATATGCCTTGGCAGCGGCTTGCTCGTTCCAACGCTCATGAAAACATTTGATGCCTTTAACACTATCGACCAAACAGGTGGGCAAGGAATGTGACGATCGTCCATCATAACTGAGCGTTGTTTTCGAAACCCAATAGCCAACTGCTAACAGCTAACAGCCCCAAAATCGTGAGTGCTCCTGACTTTCTCATCGTCGGTGCCGGGATCTTCGGCATGACGACAGCC
>CAYYHN010000944.1:0-1931 GCA_964471245.1 uncultured Rhodothermaceae bacterium
TCCTCGCCATCTCACGCCGCTCGCCTGCGAATCCAAAACCTCAACGCCCTCTGATGGGTTTACGGAGCAGCCAATGGACGCGTTCAGAAGCTTCTGAAGCAGGGTCTTCGGTGAACCCGTCATACGTGTGCAACACCTCGAACGGCGTCAGGTTGATTAGTGCCTGTACCTCGTCCATTTTGTAGGCACGCTGCCGATGCGTTTCGTGGTACGTCTGGCCCTTCACGGTGAGGTCAAACGTCGTCGTATGCAGTCGCTGGTCGGCGTCGTAGTGGCTCCGACGCACGTAGTGAAAGCCATCCACTTCGCCTTCATCCTCAAAGTACTTGGCATTGTTGATTGAATTGGCAGGCGTACTCTGGTCGAAGAAGAACAGGCCACCGGGATGGAGTGCCGCGTAGGTGCAGCGCAACATGTCGAGGATACCAGCGGGGTCGAGGACGTAGTTGAGGCCATCATACAGCAGCAAGGCAGCATCGACGGGCTCCATGATGCGATAGTTGGTAAAGTCGGCGATTTCAAACTGAATGGGGATCCGGTACAGCCCCGATTTCATCCGTGCCACGCGGATCATGGCTTTCGAGAGGTCCGTGCCTGTGTAGCGGTAGTCGCCAAGTTGCGCGAAGGTAAAGGCGAACGTTCCGGTACCACAGCCGAGTTCGAGCAAGGTCGTCAACTCTGGCCGATACTCTTTGATGAGATCATGCACGTAATGCGCCCAATCGTCGTAATTGACGTGTTCCATCACGACGTCGTACCCGGCAGCAAGGGCCGAGTAAGGCAGGACGTCAGCGTTGTGATCGGTTGACATGCAGAGGCGGTGGATTGAGGGTCAGATTGAGGTGGCGAGCGGTTGGTCGAGCCGGCGGCGGGCTACATCGATGGCGAGGTAGATGGCGCTGCGCATGCTGTTGGGTGAGGCGAGGCCTTTGCCTGCGATGTCGTAGGCCGTGCCGTGATCGGGTGAGGTGCGCACGATGGGCAAACCGGCCGTGAAGTTGACTCCGGTCTCGAAGGCGATGGTCTTGAACGGGATAAGCCCTTGGTCGTGGTACATCGCCAGCACGGCGTCGTAGTTGCGGTAGCCCGCTTTGGCGAAGAAGCCGTCAGGGGCGTAGGGGCCGAATACATGAAAACCGCGCTGGCACGCGGAGCGGATGGCTGGTGTAATGATGGTTTGCTCTTCGTGGCCAAGCACACCGCCATCGCCAGCATGTGGATTCAAGCCCAGCACCGCGATCCGTGGGCGTTGTATCCCAAAATCTTGGATCAGGCTGCTGTGCAACGTGCCGATCTTATCGATAATGGCGGCCTCTGTAATCCTGCGAGACACGTCGGCCAGTGGAATGTGTGCCGTCACTAAACCCACGCGCATGCCGTCGGCGACCATCATCATGTTATGCGACGTCGCGCCAACTCGCGCGGCGATAAACTCGGTGTGGCCCGGCGTGTCGTAGTCAGCTTTGGCGATCGCCTCCTTCGAGATCGGTGCCGTGACCATCGCGTCCAACCTAGCTTGATGGCAAAGGTCGACGGCAGCTTCAACAGCCCGCATGGCGAGGAGGCCACCTTCGGCGGTAATCTTCCCGAAAACCACCGACGGTCGCGTCTCGGGGGCAATATCGAGCACGACGATGGCGTCTTCGGGGAAGACCTCGGGCAGGGTGCTGGCGGGAAGGATACGGAGGTGTTCGAAGCCGAGACGCTTGGCATGGATCGCAAGCACATGCGCCGAACCAATGACGACGGCCTGCATGAACTTGTGGATCCGGCTATCGGCGAGGCATTTGAGTGTGATCTCAGGGCCGATCCCGTTGGGGTCGCCCAGCGTGATACCCACACGCGGCCGCTTTTTGCGCGCCGAGCGGGCATCGGAATCTATCGTCATCATGTATTGGCAAATAAAGGAGCTGCATCACACTGGTGTGCAG
>CAYYHN010000945.1:0-1931 GCA_964471245.1 uncultured Rhodothermaceae bacterium
CCCGCTATGGTGCAAGACCACGCGACCTTTACCGATCCGCACCAATACGCAACAGGCGTGCGCTATGTATTTGTGAATGGCGTAGCTGTGCTAACAGAAGGAAGCCCTACGGGTGAACGGCCGGGTGTAGCGTTGCGTTTCACCGGCCGGTAAGCAAAATCAAGCAAGTTCAGTATTCAGCGAAGCAGATCCGCTCACCATAAGGCGGTCGAGGCGGGCGATAACTTCTTTGCTGAGGCGCCAGAAGCTGTGGGCTGCTCGCGAGGTGCCTTCATACGCAAAAATCGATCGGCCAGTCATGGGCGCTTCAGCGAGCTTTTCGCGGTAGGGAATCTCCGTGAGGAGGACCAGATCGCCGTACTTTTGTCGAATATTACGGGCGATGGTGAGCATGTTTTGCTGCCGCGTGTCCATCATCGACAAGACGATGCCGAGCATTGGGGCCAGAGGGAGGGTCTCTGAGCGGTAACGACGAGTCAGATCATTTAGGTTCTTTAGGCCTTCCATGCCCAAGAAATGAGGTTGCACAGGCGCGAGGAAGCCATCGGCGGCTACCAAGGCATTCCGTGCAAGCAAACCAAAGTTAGGCGGACAGTCGATAATGACATAGTCATACGCACCTTTGATTTCGGCGAGGCCTTGGTTTAGGCGATGGTCGCGATGTTCTGCATCTGCCAACTCTGTTTCAATCTCGACGAGGCTAAGTCCGCCCGCGATGTAATCGAGACCGCCAATGCTCGTATTGCGAATGCTGTAGTCAAGCGCGACAGTGCCTCGGAAAAAGTGCGTCAGTGTGGCGAGGATGTCGTCGGAGGGTGTGCGCCCAATGGCGCGTGTGGCTGAGCCTTGGGGATCAAGGTCGATCAACAACACCCGGTAGCGCATTGCCAACGCCGCTGCGAGGTTAACAGAAAGGGTTGTTTTTCCGACACCACCCTTGTTGTTGATGAGTGCTAGAACACGGCACGGACGCGAGGTCACGCTACGGGTATGGAGCGACTCATTGGCCCAAGGCAGGGTAGGGCGAGGCGTCTTCGGCAGTAGGAAGTTCCGTAGGGAACGAAACGTGGGTGTACGCAACGATTTCACGGGTGGATTGGTGGGCACCGTGGAGCGTGAGCGACGTGATGATACCTAAAATTCACGTTGAAATCCACGGCGATACCCTCTGAAGCCTAGAATCGGGATAAAATGTGTGTAACTATGGCCTAACACCTTGTGCTGGAATGACTTGGCATAGATTTTTACACATCCATAGGCTGGCATGTGGCAAGGTGCAAACGAAATGGTGTGGCTTCCGTATCATGCGATGCTTTTTGTCCATCATCGTGATTTAGACTCGACGACGCATGCATGAGACTATGACGCAGCTTCAGGCGAAGCTGGCTGAGATACAAGATTTGCGCGGTGCTGCCGCCGTTCTTGAATGGGATCAAGAAACCTACATGCCTGCTGGTGCTGCACAAGGGCGCGCTCAGCAGATTGCAACCCTGCGTAAACTTGCCCACACCATGTTCACCTCCGACGAGGTAGGTGGGCTGCTGGCTGATTTGGCACCTGAGGTGGCTGATCTCGATCCCGTGAGTACCGAGGCAAGCTTGGTGCGCGTCGTGCAGCGCGACTACGACCAAGCCCTGAAGATTCCGGCTTCGCTTGTCGCAGCTTTTGCGCAAGCGACAGCCCATGCACGCGAAGCATGGAAAGAAGCCCGCGCCACCGATACCTTTGCGACCTTCGCCCCACATCTGCAACGCGTGCTCGATCTGAACCTAGAGCGCGCCGAGGCGATTGGGTTTGAAGTGCATCCGTACGACGCGTTGCTCGACCAATTCGAACCCGGTATGACGACGGCCGAAGTCAAGCACGTGTTTGCTGATTTGCGCACCCGACTCGTGCCGTTGGTACAGGCCATCGCTGAGCAGCCCGCGCCT
>CAYYHN010000946.1:0-1918 GCA_964471245.1 uncultured Rhodothermaceae bacterium
CTACCTCGCCAACATCCTCGAACGTCTGCCCGTCCGACGAGCGTTCTACGATGAAGCGCTCGGCTTGCTGATCGGGCGTGGCCCACGTGAGCAAGATATCCAGCGGCTCGACAGTCGCCGAAAATTGCTCGACAGGTTGGAAGAAGACCAGATCGGATGTGGGCGTTCGGTAGGGTGTGTTTGGGCGAGCAAGGAAGCGTTGCGGCACCGGTTCATCGAAGGAAAGGACGAGCGGCGCTTCGTCTGCACGTGGGCCTATCGTGGCCATCATGGGTTCGCGCATGGTGGACTGAATAGATGCCACCGTGCGAGCTTCAGGCCAGAGACGCAGCGCATCCAAGGTCCCCGAAAACGTCTTGGTCTGCTCAACGTCTTCCGCGTCGGTCAGCATCCGCCCCCCGAGTACCATCGGCCCCGACAAGGCAATGCTCAACGGGGTTGGCAGAAAGAGGGAATCGACGGCTGTACCATCGACGAGGAGGCGCGACCAGCCTGCTTCGGCATCGTGCGCGACGGCGATGTGGTGACATGTGCCATCGGCGATGGGTGCACTGGAACGCATGGCTTGGTGCGCACCGGGTTGACCGTGGTAGTAACGAAGCCGTCCGGAAGCATCCACAACCAACTCCAGCGGATACGATACCTCCTCATCGCCGGTCCATGTGGAGAGAATGACTTCTTCGAGCCCGGTCGTTTGCATCCAGAACTCGACGGTGTGCGACGTTTCCAGCCCTAAGTCCGGCAAGACATCCGAGCGCAGAGCTAGGGGGGTATCGGGTTCGAGGCGGAGGCTGCGGTTGGAGTCGCTACGCCGTACCGCAAAGGTGCGTAGTGTGCCACTGGCTTCCCATCCGCGTTCGGCTTGCAACGGTTCATTGGATGCACGTGCGCGCACCAAGGGGGTTAACGTCCAGCGGCGTGGTTGCGGTGTCTCACCTAGATTTAGGCGCAGAATGACATCGAGTTCGCCGCGTAGCCCGCGTGTGCCTTCTTCGGGAAGGATACGGTAGCGACCGCTGCCTTCGCCGAGCGGCACAATTTGCATCGGGACAGACACATCGCCTTTGGGCACAACCGTAAGATCTTCGAGCGTAACATCGGGGGGCAATGTGACCAGAAAACCATCGGCATGGCTGCGCCCCTCCCAGTGGGCGAAGACGTTGACGGTGCTGCCTGAAGCCACGGATTCGTTGGCCCACACCGCTGCAAACTGCGCGTGTGCCGGCCATACCGACGCGCAGAGGAGCAGTGCACAACAGCACACCGCAGGCAGACTTAGCCAACGTAGAACAGGACCCATAAGTGGCGTTGCGGTAGCGTAGAGAGCTATAGGCGCACAGCGGGGATGGTGGGAGTGCCGTGTGGCGATCACGGCGTAAAAGGCAGGCCAAAAATACGTTTGTGTTACCATCCTGTCAAATCCAGGTGTAGATCAGCATGCCTTCCTCATCTAAACGTGCAAAAATGGTCGGCTAGTATGCTGAATAGTGTCCGGTGCGTTTTGACCTTAGGTCCTGTATATTGAGCTGCGACTTTCCGTGACCAATCTCATGTGCGTTCGTGGCTGCCACCCGCTTCCTATTGCGCTTCCTCAGTCTGTTTGGGCTATGTGTAGGCCTATTGGCAGGCTGCAGCAACGACCCCGCACCCAGCGATGCCAACGAGCCTTTAGCAGAGCAACTCATCGATGCAGTCGACAGTGCGCTGGTAGCAGTGGTGCCTGGTTTAGCTACGCACAGCGATAGCACGGCTACGGCTGCTCAACCCGACACATCCGACGCCTCGCCTCCGATCAGCGAAACGGTTGCTGTGCCCGACACGCTCGAAGGCGAAGCGGCCTTACAAGCCACCCTCGACAGCCTCCAACAACAGATGGCTGCGTTGACGGCATCCGTCGAGGCCATGCGCCGCATTAATG
>CAYYHN010000947.1:0-683 GCA_964471245.1 uncultured Rhodothermaceae bacterium
CTCCATCGCCGCCGTAGCTGAGTTAGAATCGCACGGATTACGAACGATGCTCATCAATGCTGTTGAGACGGCTACCGCTCGTTCGCGGGAACTGCGTGCCCTTTCGTCGTAAAAGGGTATTTACTTATCGCAACTAACCTAAAGTGATGCTTGAAGCTTCACCCAACGTGACGATCATTGACTACGGCATCGGCAACCTACGTTCGATGGAGAAAGCCCTCGAAGCTGTTGGTGCTAATGTGCTCCGTACAGATGATCCAGAAGCTATTCTTGCTTCGGAACGCGTCGTCCTTCCGGGTGTCGGTGCATTCGGTGCCTGTGCTGATGAAATTCATCTTCGGCGACTTGAGCCCGTCATTCATAAGTACCTAGCCACTGGGCGACCTTTTTTAGGCGTCTGTGTTGGCATGCAGCTTTTATTCACCCTAAGTGAAGAGATGGGCAGCCATCCAGGGTTGGATATTTTACCCGGGAAGGTTGTACGCTTCGCAGAAGGAGCGACCGATGAGCTAGGCGAACGTCTTAAAGTCCCTCACATGGGATGGAATATCTTAACTGACCGTGCCGCTTCCCCTTTGCTGGCCGGACTCCCCGACGAAGCTTATTTTTACTTCGTGCACTCGTACCATGCATTAGCAGAAAAGCCTGAGGATGTGTTGGCGAGATCGCCTTACGGTGGACAT
>CAYYHN010000947.1:724-1912 GCA_964471245.1 uncultured Rhodothermaceae bacterium
CAAGTCCACCCAGAGAAGAGCCATACGAATGGCCTTCAGGTATTGCGCAATTTTTTGTCTTTAGCGAACTAACCCATGCTGATCATTCCAGCCATCGACATACGCGACGGCAAATGTGTGCGACTGTACCAAGGCTCGTATGAGCAAGAGACGGTCTATTTCGATGATCCTGTCCGCATGGGTCAGCTTTGGCGGGTACAAAATGCCAAGGTGCTCCATGTCGTAGACCTCGATGCAGCGCGAGGAAGCGGTGTGCACAACCGCGACGTCATCCGACGGCTTTGCGCTGAACTGGACATCCCTATTCAGCTTGGTGGCGGTATTCGTTCGCTTGGGGACGTCAAACAAGCGCTTGATGCGGGTGTCTACCGTGTCATCATTGGGACCGCTGCTGTGCGTAACCCAGACCTTGTTTCTGAAGCCATAGAGGAATTTGGCTGCAGTCGTGTAGTCGTTGGTATCGACGCCCGCGACGGCGAGGTACGCGTCCAAGGCTGGACGGAAGGCAGCGGCATTAATGCGGTTGAGCTAGCTGTCGAAATGGAACGGCGTGGGGCTCGCCGTGTAATTTACACGGATATAAGCCGCGACGGAACGCTAGAAGGACCAAACCTCGAAGCTTACCGCGAGTTGGGCAGCAAACTCGACAAGATGCACATCACGGTATCTGGAGGCATTGGGAGCTACAAAGACCTTATTGCCGCACAATCGCTTAAGCCCTTCAACGTGGACTCGATCATCGTAGGGCGTGCGTTGTACGAAAACAAATTCCCCTGCCAGCAACTCTGGTGCTGGAACGATAAAGACGAGGTTGATCTCAGCACGTACTCAACCGCCCAACTCGCCCAGCCCATTGCTCCCGACGAGTGCTGACGAAACACAACCTGCCACACGAAGCCCGCCATGCTTGCAAAGCGCATTATTCCCTGCCTCGACGTAAACGAAGGCCGCGTCGTCAAAGGGGTCCGCTTCCTTGATCTGATCGACGCCGGCGACCCTGTCGAACAAGCACGTTTCTACGACGCCGCCGGCGCTGATGAACTCGTTTTTCTCGACATCACGGCTACACACGAAGATCGCGGCATTATGCACGATGTCGTCCGACGTACAGCCGACCAGGTGTTTATTCCACTTACGGTCGGTGGCGGACTGCGGACTGTCGAAGATATTCGTGCCATGCTGCACGCT
>CAYYHN010000948.1:0-1910 GCA_964471245.1 uncultured Rhodothermaceae bacterium
AGCACAGGCTTATTATTTAACGTACGTACCTCGCAAGTAACTTATGTCGCCTCGATTAATGATGGCTACGTTCTCCAATAGAAAACTAACACCTCAAATGTACTTGTCGCCGCGTACCACTTCTGCATCTTGTGCATAGACGATCACGGCATAGTGCTCGAAAAATGATTCTGCAATATGTTCCAAGATAGCATCTGCTACCTCTGCACTTACGAGCGTCTGGATGCGAGTGTCCGGGCCTTCCCATTCGCTGGCACGAACACCTCGCGAGCCTTTGCCCGTGGCTTGTGTAAGTGTATAACCCTTTGCGCCAAGTTCTGTGATCGTTCGGAGTAAACGGTCTTCGAGGATGCGTTCAGTTACGATGGTGACTAACTTAAGTTGAGTAGTATGCATGGCGTGAAGTCGTAGGGCAACGCGTGAATCAGGCCGCTAGCCAGCCTGCAAGGGTATAGTACAGCGGAATACCGAGTGTGACGTTAAAGGGAAACGTAATACCGAGTGAGGCTGTCAGGTAATAGGTGGGATTAGCCTCTGGGATGGCAATACGCACAGCTGCTGGAGCAGCAATATAGGATGCACTTGAGACCATCGCACCGAGCACAGCGCAGCCACCCACCGAAAGTCCAACATACCCGCCCAGCCACACTGCGATGAAGCCGTGAAGTATTGGGACCAAGATGCCGAACGCGATCAAGAACAGCCCCACTTCGCGTAGATCACGAAGCCGCCGTGCTGCCACGATACCCATTTCCAATAAGAACAACGTTAGTGCACCTTGGAAACCGGAAACGAAAAACGGTTCTACAGGCGCAAAGCCTTCTGGCCCGGCGACCAACCCAATTAGCAAGCCGCCCACGAGCAATACGACGCTGCGTCCAGCAAGCACTTCATGTAGGGCGTCTTTCCATGATCCAGCACGTTTCTCTCGGGTAAAGTAGATCATCAAGGCAAGGACAATCGCGGGAACTTCGAGGATGGCTACCAACGCTGGTAGGTAGCCTTCTGGTGTTTCTCCCGTCATCGTTCCGAACGTAATGGCAACGATAAACGTGACGGCCGAAACCGAGCCATAGTGCGCAGCAATAGCCGAAGCATTTACTCTGTTGAACTTACCCAACCTGCGCAAAACGTTGTACGCAATGACTGGTGTAAGTAAACCTAGAAACAGGGTCAGTAAGGCAGGCCCGATGAACTCGCCGACGGGCGTTTTGTTGAGTTCGACACCACCCTTCAAGCCAATCGCTAAGAGCAGGTAAATGGACAGGCCGTTGTAAAGCGCATCAGGGAGACGAAGATCGCTGCGGACCAGCGAGGCAAGTACCCCAAGCACAAACGCCAGAATAATTGGCGAGAGTAAATTAGCAGCAAGGATATCTAAAGTAGCCATACGTCAGATCGGGATGGCCCGGCGTTGATGAAGTCGAAAAGGCTGGAACTGGACATGAAGCGAAGAACTCTCATCATTTGCTATCGTGCCCAAAGGATGATGCTAGCACCACTCCGATGTTCGAGACGATTGTGTGTGCATGTACGAGGTAGTTGGTGTCGCACAGATGGGCGAACATGCACATGAGATCGGTAAACGCGGTGGGGAAGCAGGCGGTGGTTCGCTTGTATAGGGGCGAGGTCCCAAATTAGGAGCCGTTGAAACAGGAGGCAAGCGTTTGAGACCAGCCTCACATGAAAGCAACACGGCGGTTGCGCAAAGCAAGATCCCATGTTGCGCCATGCTCCGACATGACGTCAACGCTCCATGCCCTAACGCTTGACGGATGTGTGACACCTAACCCTTCAATCAGCAAAGGACGATGATCAGGAAGGGATTGGGCAAGGAGGGCGACCATGTATTCGAAGCTGCACAGCCCTTCGAAGAGTGCCGCAAGGTGTACCGGACTTGGCCCCGACGA
>CAYYHN010000949.1:0-1908 GCA_964471245.1 uncultured Rhodothermaceae bacterium
GTCTTCGTAGCGACGTTGCTGACTAGCGATGAGCCCGCGCACCGTGAAGCAGGCTTCATGCTGCTTCAGACGCTGCCGCCATACCAAGTGGCCCGCGTCGTCGATGCCATGAAGCGGTACCGAGGTAAGGTGCCACGTGTGGCGCGGACGGCCGTGCGGCAGTACCTGCGTCACCGCGAGGCTAAGCCGGAGCGGTTTGACCGGGCAGCGCTGCGGGGTCGCAAGGCCATGAAGCGCCTCTACGCTGGGCTCCACATCAAACCTTCGGCGCGTGCGGATGCCATTCTGTTCAAGAATGATCCGCCAGCCGACAGCTTGGCGTACAAGCTGAAGCAGGTCGCGAACGCCGAAACACCGGAGGCACAGGCGCTGATGATCGTGCAACACCGTATCCCGTACCCCATGGCCAGCGGGGGGGTGGACGCCGGGACGCCTGCTGTGCTGGTAGCGCTGATCGACGCGATGACGCCGCAGGAGGTGATCAACCACCTGAAGGCGCTCAAGAAGCGGGGCGCGATGGAGCATCCGGAAGTGCGTGGACTGATCCAAGCGAAGCTCGGTGATGCCGCGCAGGACCGCCGTGTGTCAGCGATGAAGACGCGGGTAGCTGCTGAGGCTGCTGGTGTGGACGATGCTACGGCTGCACAACTGGCCCGCGTGGCCGACGTGCAGGTGAAGCAGAAGGGCCGCATCCGTCGCCCAACCGCGCTGCTCGTGGACAAGTCAGGCTCGATGCAGCAGGCCATCGAAGTAGGCAAGCGCCTCGCTTCGATGATCTCGGGCATCACCGAAGCCGACCTACACGTGCTGGCCTTCGACACGATGCCGTACCTCGTCGACGCCCAAGGCGACGACCTGAGCGACTGGGAGCGTGCCTTCCGTCAGGTTCGCGCTGGAGGTGGAACGAGCATCGGGGTTGGCCTCGAATGGCTGCGCCGCAAGCGCCTCGCCGTCGAGCAGGTGATCCTGGTCACCGACGAAGGCGAGAACACCGCGCCGTACTTCACGAACGCGTACACCGCGTACCGCGAGACGATGCAGGTCGCCCCGGACGTGACGCTCATCCGCGTGGGTGCGCGTGGCTATGAAGGCTTGCAGCATAACATGCGGCGTGCACAAATCGCCTTCGATACCTACACGTTCGACGGCGACTACTACGCTCTGCCGAACCTGATTCCGCTGCTCACGCGTCCGTCGCGGCTGGATCTCCTTCTGGAGATCCTCGACACGCCGCTGCCGGTCCGCGCGGCTGCGTAGCTCGCAGGAGGGGAAAGGGCGAAGGTGAGAGTGGGAGAAAGAGTGCGTGCAAAATTTCAACATGCTTCCTCTCTCTTTCTCTCGCTCCCTCTCTCTCCCTTTCTCTATCACACCCTTTCTCAACAAACCCATGATGTCTCCTCGTGCCTATAGCGATGCCGGTTGGGATACCGGACTGCGGTGGTCGGCCCAGCCGATGCCGCCAGCGGCGTGGTCGCCGCCTCGCCTTCGTAGGGCCATTAACCAGTGGCAGACATCATGGAACAGCATGAAATCAACCAGATCGTTGCAGAGCTACCAAAGGGCCGGACCCTGTTTCCTTACTTCAAAGACCAGTACGCGCTTCGCCTGCTGAGCACCTTTGTCGGGGAGAGCACGGATGTCCGGACCATCAAACGCTCTCGTTTCGCGGGCTTGCTCGACAAGCCTATCCTTAAGAACTTCCTTGCCCAACACGGCCATGACACGATCACACAAGACGACCTCGCATGCATCTGGCCCTGCGAACCCGAATACTATCGGCTGAGCCTTGGTATTTGGGGCGATAGCGGGTATTGGGGGCAGTATTGGCAGCAGACCTCGCGCCCCGGTAAGAACCTTGTGTTGCAGCTTAATTTTCCAAACAAGCACAACGTGGTCTACCAGCGCGAG
>CAYYHN010000950.1:0-1907 GCA_964471245.1 uncultured Rhodothermaceae bacterium
GCCACCCGCTTGCCATCCCGTGCGATAGCCGCGTCTGACATCCGCCGCATCTGCTGCGCCTCCCAGTCGATCAGCATCTGCTCGCTGTCGGTCACCAGCGTGATCGGCACCTGCGTTGTCGTGCCCGTGGCGGGGTCCATCGTCCAGAGGTCTGCGCCGAGGCGGTAGACGAGCGTTGTGCCATCGCCTGCAAGCTCTTGGATGTCCCAATCGTCGTAGGTGGTGTGGCGCTGCATGTCGCCGCCGTCGGTGTTCATTGACCAGACGTTCATCGCGCCCTCGCGGTCGGAGAGGAAGTAGACGCGACCGTCGGCCATGACGTTGGGCTGGCGCGAGGTCCCGGGATAGTCGGTGGTCAGCGGCATCGCCTCGTCGGCACTGGGGGCGTATTTCCAGAGCTTCTGCGCGAGACCGCCTTTGTACCAGCGGCTGTTGCTGCCCTGGCGCGGCAGCCGTGCGAAGAAGAGCGTGCCATCGGCAGCGTAATCGCCCTCACCTGCCTGGGCAAGCGGCACCTGATCGACGGCCCCCGTCATCGGGTCGATGTGGAGCAAGCGCGTGTCGGGCAAGCCTGCGTAGGTGAGGCTACGGACGATGACTTTGCCGTCCGGCGTCCACCCGACGGGCCGCGTGCTGTCCCACGCGATGCGCTTGGGCCGTCCGCCTTCGATGGGCATCACGTATGTGTCTGCCGCGCCGTCGTACGAAGCGGAGAAGGCGATCTGCGTGCCGTCGGGTGAGATGACGGGCCAGCCTTCTTGGCCGAGGTGGGTGGTCAGCCGCCGCGCTGCACCGCCCGTCGTCGGAACCGACCACAGGTCGCCTTCCGCATTAAAGACAATCGTGTTGCCGTGCACGTCGGGCTGGCGGTAGTAGCCTTCGACTTGGGCATAGGCTAGAGTGACGAACAAGAAGCTGCACAGCAGCACAAGCGTGGAACGCATGATGTGGGTGGATTGGCGAACAGAAACTGTGATGTTCGCCTAAGAAACCGAATCGCGCCACAGGCCGCAAGATGCAAATGTGTCTGGCACTGCCAAAAGGCGTAGAGAATGCAGATTGCCTCAGACACCAAACGACAACTTAGTCGGGTGCGGCCATACTTCTTGCTCGGGCCTGTCGAACTGCAAGAACTCAACAGGGGCACCGTTTTCTACGATGAATGCCACCGTGACACCCTCGGCAGGGCTGTTCGGTGGTACGATGACCTCGTGCCCTTCTAGCGCTGCTTCCAAGTCATCCACTACGAAGGCAACATGCGGTACGGTCTTGATGAGTTCGGGCAACGGGTTGTCCGCATCAAACTTCATCCATTCGATGCCAAACACGCTGTCGTAGTAGCCTGTGGCAATCATCTGGAATTTTGGGCTGTAGTCGGACGCCGGTAAAGGCTTGGTTGTCGGGATCCCCAAGTGATGGTATCGATACGTCGGCACGGGATACGCGGTTGAGCAGAATTTGAGATGATTGACGATGTAGACCGGGTGTAGCCGTAGGTAGCTAACAAGATACGAATGCGAAAGAGGCCTCTCTTCTTTCTTTATGCTTCACCTTCCATATAGAATCGCCGGGCAAGCTCAACGATAGCCAGCATCTGCTCCTGACTTCGCTCGCCATTGTTGGTCAAGACGACAACTTGGAGGTCTAGATCTGGATTAAACGATATGATTGCGCGGTAGCCATCGAAACCGCCCAGATGCCAAAAGTCATTCCGGCTCGTGTAGGCTCCGGTGTGCCAGTACTGCCCGGTCCCCGTCTGCCAGCCGTAACCATAGTCAAAGAACTCGGGGATGCGGCTTCGGGTTTGGGTCATCTGTTGCAGCGTTGCTAAGTCAACCACCTCACCTTTGCGTAGGGCTTCCACGAACACCTCTAGGTCTGCGATGGAACTCACCTGTCCGCTCGCT
>CAYYHN010000951.1:0-1906 GCA_964471245.1 uncultured Rhodothermaceae bacterium
ACCACCCCAAAGTTGGTTGCCGCTAGCAACGAGTCGCCCTGTGGGACCAGCCGATTGATGCCACGCAGGCGAAATTGGTCGGCACGGGCGATGTCGAGAAACGTTTGCACATTGCCCGTATTTGGGTCGAGGCGGTCGAGTGCGCCGTTTCCATAGCCAATCCAGAGGCATGCGCAACCAGTATCCCATGTGATGGCGTCGGCGGCGACCTCATGCAAGCCTTCGACGACGGTGTAGCGCGCGAATTCGCCACTCGCGGGCGTGTAGCCGAAGACGCCACCGGCTGTTGCCACCCAAATTGTGGTTTCAGAAGCGGTAATGGCGTTGGCTTGCCGGAGCAGGGTGTGCGCGGTCCATGCGCCCGGTTGTGCAAGCGCTACGGAAGGCAGCAACGTAGCAAATAGAAGCAGAAAGCCAAGTAGTGTTGCCAAGGTTGGCAACGGAGAGCACCAAGTTAAACGCATAGCGGCGTGCTGTGGATAGGCATACGGGCTAGTGAGCAGTCAGGCACAGTGTGACGAGGGGTGTGCCAAGACGACATGGTAGCGTTTGCGCGCGATACGTTTGCGGGTTGGTGAGAGATGCTTTAAGGAGTGCTGTGGTTAATGGAAAGATACAAACCGATAGGCACAACCCCAACGGGGCAACCGAAGTTACCCAGCATGTGACGGGTTACAACTGGCGCATCAGGTTAACCATTTCGATGGCGGCAGCCGCTGCTTCGGAGCCTTTGTTGCCTGCCTTCGTGCCCGCTCGCTCGATGGCTTGCTCAATCGTATCCGTCGTGATAACGCCGAAGATGCATGGCACGCCGGTTTGCAGACTCACAACGCCTGTCCCCTTGCCAACCTCACCTGCGACAAGATCGTAGTGCGTCGTGGCCCCTCGAATTACCGCACCAAGGCAGATGACAGCATCGTACGCCCCCGATTCAGCAAGCTTCTTCGTGACCAGAGGAATCTCAAACGCTCCCGGACACCAAGCCACTGTCACACGGTCCATGTCGGCACCGTGTCGTTCCAGCGTATCTAAGGCACCCGCCAGCAATTTTTCGGTGATGAAGCTGTTGAACCGACCGACGACAAGCGCAAAGCTCGCGTCTTCCGCAATCAGGTTTCCTTCGACGTATTCGGGCATGGCACAGGCAAATCAGACTGAAAACAAAGGCGGCGGCACAAGGCGCTCCGCAAAGCGGCCCAAAGATCGGCCATAGGCCTTCAAGAAGCGAGCCTTGATACGCTTTTCGTCTTGGCCTCCGCATGATAGCCGAAACGCAGACGACACCTACGCCGAAAGCGCCGGACGGTAACGCTTCGCACGCGCACGCAAGCGCTCCAGTCGCTTCCGCTCGATGACAAACCGACTGAAGTTGTCGTCCTCGTGATCGCCAAATCCATGATAGTCCGAGCCGCCGCTTTCGACAAGGTCGTGGCGGTCCGCAAGGTTGGTGTAGTAGTCGAAGAGCACATCGTCGTGTGCGGGGTGGATCACCTCAAGCCCGTCTAGGCCAGCAGCTACAAGGATGCGAATGGCCTCGCTGCTGGTCCAGTTGCCGGGATGGGCCAAGACGCCGATTCCACCGGCATCATGAAGCAATGCGAGCGCATTTTTTGCCGGAAAGCGTGGTTTGCTCACAGCAGCGACGCCTTCATCGCGCAGGTACAAATCAAAGGCGTCGCCGTAAGTCTCCACGTACCCTTCGGCCTCCAAAGCACGGGCAATGTGCGGCCGCCCAATGACGCCTGTGTCGGCTTGGGCAAGTACGGCATCGAAGGAGAGGGGAATGCCAAGTGCGTGCAGGCGTGCCACAATGGCTTCTGCCCGCGCCCTGCGCACCGTCCGATAGCTTGCCAAGTAGGCTTGCAATTCCGCATGCGAGGGGTTGAAGAAATACCCCAGCATGTGG
>CAYYHN010000952.1:0-1901 GCA_964471245.1 uncultured Rhodothermaceae bacterium
TTGCCGCCATTACCTCAGGCCTCGCAGTCATCATGATGTTTGGCATGGTCGTCGCTCTGCTCTTCCTCGGCCCCAATGCAAGTACCCCCGGTGCGGAGCCGTCACTTGCACTCCAGCCAACCCCGGCCTACCCCCTCGTCGGTGAACCTATTCCACGTTGGGAACCCCGCTACGACATCGGCCAATTGGCTTTAGCAGGTCCCATGACGATCACGCCTGCCCTCCAACTGGCCGCCCGCTTCGCACCCGATAGCCTGCGCCAACGCACCGTAGCCCGCACGCCTGCCAGCCAGCCCTGACGCACGCGTCACGCCATGCTGCACATTGCTCTGCACTTCATCGTGCCCGCCCTCGTCGCGCTGGTCTTCTTCCGTGATCGCTGGACGGTTGCCTTCCTCATCATGGCAGCAACCATGCTCGTCGATCTCGACCATCTGCTCGCCACCCCCATCTACGACCCCAACCGCTGCAGCATCGGCTTCCATCCACTGCATCGACTGCCGATGATTGCGCTCTACATCGTCTTGAGCCTCATCCCTAAAACGCGCCTCATTGGGCTTGGCCTTGTGATCCATATGGCGCTCGACAGCATTGACTGCCAAGTGACAAACGGTATCTGGTACAGCCTAGCCTCACACAAAGCGTCTGCCCTCTCATCGATTGGGTATACCTATCCGTCGCGGCTTGTTGCCGTCTGACGCATCTTGTATGGATTGGAAAGCATCTACGCGTACCCTTGGATCACGCAACCGATGTCGCTCATTCTATAAGAGAAAGCTGATGTTACCTATCCTGACCAAACCTACCGAACGCTCTGAGCCGTGGACGTTCGTTCTCATCTTGCTACTCCACGTGGCCCCTACATACGGCCAAGGCGCAGCCGTTAACTCCGTACAGTTCTCCCCCGATGGCACCCAACTCGTCTCGGCCAATATGGCGAACGAGATCGTGATTTGGGATGCCACGACGGGCGACCGCATCGCCACCCTTCCCGGACATGACGCCTACATCGTCTTCGTCGCTTGGAGCCCCGACGGCACCCAGCTCGCCAGTGCCAGCTACGACAACACCATTCGCCTCTGGGATGTGCCCACACGTACCCTGCAAACCACCCTGACCGGCCACACCGGTGCCCCATTCTATGCGCACTTCTCGCCCGATGGCAGGCAACTCGCCACAGCCGCTGAGGGCAGCGAAGTGCTGATTTGGGACACGCAGGATGGCACCTTACTGCATCGCATCAATCCACCGGGTGACATCGCCACCTCAGCACGCTTCGCCCCCGATAGTCAGTCGCTCCTCACGGTAGGACGCGGCGGTATCATGCAGCAGTGGGACCTAGCGGAACAGGTAATCACGGCCCGCTATGAAGTCGGCGGTGCAACCCTGACCACAGGCCTGTTTAGTTCAGATGGCAACCTCGTTGCGGGCGGCGGCAGTCAAGGCATCATCCGCGTGTTTGGCGCCACAAACGCCAGATCACGGGAGATCTACAATCATAACGTCTACAGCAACTCGTTCACCTTGACGGATCGCTTCATTGCCAGCACTGGAGGCGACGGGACGCTCAAAGTATGGGACCGTCGCACTGGCGAGGCACTGTACACCCGCAATGCCCATCGCAACATCGCCTTTTTTGTCACCGCTTCACCCGATGGCGAGGTGCTAGCAACCGTTGGCCAAGACACCCGCATCCGCCTCTGGGCAACACATACGGGTGAGTTGATATGCACCATCGACGGACGTTAAACCTTGCTCGAAACGTTGGTGAAGCAGCTTGCTTTTTTGACGGTCCCGCTGTACCATAGCAGCCCGTTAAAAAACAAGGGCCTGTAGCTCAGCGGTTTAGAGCGCTCGCCTCACACGCGAGAGGTCACAGGTTCGAATCCCGTCAGGCCCAC
>CAYYHN010000953.1:0-1883 GCA_964471245.1 uncultured Rhodothermaceae bacterium
CGACATCGCCCTTGCTGCACACGCCACCGACATCGTTCCTGCCGAATACGACGGCGACCCCATCGACCCCGACGCGCTCAGTAAGCTGGATTTCGAAGCAACGTTCGCGTTCGAAAACTTCCGCCCGAGCTTCAACGCCAACGAATACGAGCACTCGAACATCGACGCAGGTGCCCCCCCGCCGCAACTACGCAATCCGGCTGTTGACTACTTCACACTCTTCGATTTCAGTGCCAAGTGGGACCCGGTACCTACAATGCTGACGCAAAATCACGTAGCTACCGTCAAAGGATTCATCGGGCAGACGACCAATTTCCGCAAAGCGGTTATCAAACCGAACGTTGTCATCTTGGCCGAAGCGCCCGGCAGGGATGAGGTGCGCTACTTGCACACGTCCTTCGGCCAAGGCACCGTCACGTTCTACGGTGGGCACGACCCGGAAGATTACCAACACTTCGTAGGCGATCCGCCGACGGACCTGAATCTGCACAAGAACTCACCCGGCTACCGGCTCATCCTGAACAACATCCTCTTCCCTGCTGCCAAAAAGAAGAAGCAGAAGACGTGAGCCATTCGGCTATTGGCCTGCTACCCCCGAAGTTCGTACATGCGAACTGGCGTGTTGAATCAAGGAGTCAAAGAGACAAGGAGTATCCTACATTTGAGGGCAATCCTCGATTCTTCGTATCAAACAATATTTCCTGTTTTTCAGGAAGAAACGCGCTGATTTCGGTTAATCTCTAGCCAGCAAGAAACGCAGGCCATTGTGGGCACGTCTGAGGATCGGGCCTGCACTACGCAGGTCCATCGACCTGAACTAGACATTGCCGCGAGTCATGAGTGAAATGCGTGAAAGTAAGCCGCCGAGCACGTCGAAGTGCGTGATGACGGAGTTTGTGATGCCGAACGACACGAACGGGTTGGGCAATCTGTTTGGTGGTAAGCTGCTGCAATGGATGGACATCGCCGCCGCTATTTCGGCCCAGCGCCACTCCGGCCAAGTGAGCGTGACGGCTGCGGTCGACTCCGTTGAGTTTCACTCGGCCATCAAGCGCAGCGAGGTGGTGATCCTCGAAGCCCAAGTCAACCGCGCGTTTCGGACCTCGATGGAAGTCGAGATCAACGTGTGGGCCGAAAATCCGCGCACCCAAGTGCGCCGCAAATGCAATCGGGCA
This sequence comes from uncultured Rhodothermaceae bacterium, assembly GCA_964471245.1. Taxonomy (GTDB): domain Bacteria; phylum Bacteroidota; class Rhodothermia; order Rhodothermales; family CAYYHN01; genus CAYYHN01. Next base: position 1,176 of record CAYYHN010000953.1, read on the forward strand.
TTCTTCACGTTTGTTGCCATCAACACCGATGGACGCCCCGTGCCGATTCCTGGGATTACGCCCGAGTCCGAGGAAGAAAAGGAGCGGTTTACCAACGCTGCTAAACGGCGCGAGATGCGGTTGTATCTTGCCGGTCGCATCAAACTAGAAGACGCGAACCACTTGCGTGATGATCTGCTGGCGATGGCGAAAAGCTGACCCGTACCTTTTGGTTGTACTCTTACTGCCGTTGGCATGTGGCCTCGTCCGTGCGCAGCACGTAGGCGTAGGCGCACAGATTGGCAACCTCAGCGGACTCACCGTGCGGCTGTTCAAAGCTGACACCTTGCACGTGCAACAGGAGAAGGTGCCCTTGGAACATCGGCCGATGGCGATGGAGTGGCTCTTCGAGTGGTCCCTACGCAATTCTTATACCCTCCACACCAACTTCTTGCACAGTCAGCGCATTCCGGGATCAGCACTAACCTTGGATATAGGCTTTGGGCTGATTACACGGTTGGAAACGGAGCAGGGGAGCCGACGCTTTATACCGGGTATTAGTCAACAAACAGGCGTGCATTTCTTCCGAAGCCGCTACGAGGTTTTCCTTCGCGCCGTTCCCCACGTGCGCATCGAGCCTGCATTCAAGCTGTTTATGGGCGGCGGCATGGGCATTCGGTACATCCTTTGATGGAATTCACCTTGTTGCCGTGTAGGGCCCCTACTTGG
>CAYYHN010000954.1:0-1880 GCA_964471245.1 uncultured Rhodothermaceae bacterium
AGGTCACACCCAGCCTAAGCGATATCGCTAACGTCTGTCGATTGATCTCTAAGCAGACGTCTTGTGATAGTTTTAAGTTCGATATCCGAATTATGAAGCTTGCAGTGCTTGTTATTAAAGATGCTACTTGCCTGTTCCATTACGTGTGATCGTTTAAGCTAAAAGCCGCTTGGTACTTAGCACGTCTCTTTTGCATTATACTCGGTAAACCTCATGGTACGCGACGCACTGGTCCGCTTGAAAAAGAAATCCGAATACCTCAACTTCGGCCGCGACATCCTCGCGCAATGGATTGCGGCACACGGCCACGAGCGCGACCACTTGTCGATTCTGGACCTTGGCTTTGGTCTTGGTGATGATTTGCGCAACGCCCGCGAAGCCTTACCACACCAGACGCTCGACCTCTACGGCGTCGAGTATCGTCCCAGTGGCATCGACGCTGTGGCGGGCGAGCCCATCCACACGACGCTCGTCGACATCGAGCGCGAAACGCTGCCCTATGCCGATGCGCAGTTCGACGTGATCATTGCCAACCAGATCATCGAGCATTGCAAAGAGGTCTTCTGGATTTTTGCCGAGGTATCGCGCGTGCTCAAGCCGGGTGGCATCGCGATGGTCGGCGTGCCCAACCTCGCAGCGTTCCACAACCGCCTCGCCCTGCTCTGGGGCGAGCAGCCGACGTGCATCGAGATGCGCAGCCCGCACGTGCGCGGCATCACCAAGCCCACATTCGAGCGTTTCATCACCACAGGTGACTACTTCGATGTGCTCGATGTGCGTGGTGCTAACTTCTATCCTTTTCCGCCTGCCCTAGCACGCCCGCTGAGCCGCATGTTGCCCACGATGGCCGTCACCATCTTCTTTCTCTTGCGCCGGACGGACAAAGCAGGGACGTTTTACGAGTACGTCGAGACGGTCTCGCCCGGACGACCGTATTGGTAGGCATCGCGGAGCCTTGGTTAAAAACAGTTGATTGTGCTTTGGCGGTAGACCAAGACGTTTGGTTCGCGTATCTTCGGCCTATCATCCAAATCATCCCATTCGACTGCTCCGTTTCTTCATACCAGAGGCTATTCGCATGAAAAAAGCCACGATTCTTACCGTTCTCTTTGTCCTTGTTGCAGGCTTCACACTGCCTGAAGTACAAGCACAGACCTTTCAAGTTGGACCACGCATCGGATATGATCTGGCTGGTGATCCCGAAGACCTGTTCCTCGGTATCGAAGGCCGCGCTGCAGTGGCCGTGCTCCCGATCACGCTAAGTGGTGTGTTCGACTTTTTCCTGACCGATAACAACCCTGACTCGTTTTTCCAATTTAGCATCAACGGTCTGTATTCCCTTGGTAGCGAGGGCAATGATGGACTGGCTCCATATGTTGGCGTTGGTGTCGGTATCAATCGTATAAGTGATAATGACTTCAGCGACACCTCAACGGGGCTCAATCTCATTGGTGGCGCACACTTTAGGGTCGGAACACTACGCCCCTATTTCCAAGGTCAACTGACGCTCGGCGAGGCCGATCTGCTGACTATTGGCGTAGGTCTTCCATTCAACGTCGGCAACGATGCGAACTAAACGCAGCCGACGCACCTGATTGGCAAAAGTGCCGCATCCTTCGGGACGCGGCACTTTTTGTTTATGGCAACTAAATGACGAAACTTGAATCGCAAAAGCGGGCGCAGTGAGCGTACCACGTACCAAATGCCTGCGAGGCTATGCCGGGCGTTGCCTCACCCTACACGGGAGAGCGCATTCTGACGGCCGGGGTAGAAGCGGAGGTAGTGGGCGCGGAGTTCAGCGTTTTCGGGAGCGCCGAGGTGGGGGGCGGCTTCGAGGAGGGTCCGAGCGGCTTTGCGGGCTTCGATGAGGATCTCTTGAT
>CAYYHN010000955.1:0-1878 GCA_964471245.1 uncultured Rhodothermaceae bacterium
ACGCTCGTCGGCGGTGACATTACGGCGGCGGGGCGGCTGATGATTTCGGTGACGGCCATCGGCTCGGCGAAGGAAACCGATGTGGTGTACCGCAGCGGCGCGCGTGAAGGCGACGTGCTGTGCGTCTCAGGCGAACTCGGCGGGGCGTATGCGGGGCTGCGCGTGCTGCTCCGCGCCACCAAGGAGATGCAAGACGAATTCGGCATCGCCACACCTGAGTTAGAGCCGTACCTCCACGTCATCGAGCGCCAGCTGACGCCCAAAGCTCGTCTTGACCTCATCCGCGACTGGGCCAGCCGAGGCGTGCGCCCGACCGCGCTCATCGACATCTCCGATGGCCTCGCCTCCGAGATCCACCACATCTGCCGCGAAAGCGGCGTCGGCGCAGTCATCAATGCCGACCGTGTGCCGACGCACATCGAGACCCGTGCTGTAGCTGCAGAATTCGAGGAAGACCTCGACACGTACGCGCTCCTTGGCGGCGAGGAATACGAATTGCTGTTTACCGTCTCCCCCAACGACCTCGACAAACTGGACCCAGCGACGTATCATGCCATCGGCATTATCGGGGACGCCACCAACGGCGTGCAAGTCCACACCGCCGACGGTGTTGTGCAGTTGCAGTCAGAAGGGTATCGGCATTTTTAACTCGCTTCGCTCGTGTATGGGTGTGTGGGAAATATGGGAGTATGGGAGGAAGCGTTTATGCATGCTTGAGCACGAGGGCATCGGGGAAAGGGGGCGAGGAGTAGGGAGAACACTCGAAGCGTGAATATCGAAACTCAAAAGGGAGAAGCATGTGGGCTTCGGAGCCAACGCAACGTCATGCCCTTTGCACCGTGCCCCATGCCGACAACCAAGTACCAAAAGCGAGGCAAAGCCGAGCGTACCAAGCACCAAGCACCTGAGCGAATACCGTGAGCGAAACCACCACCACCTCTTCTTCTGGGCATGGCTTTGGGACGTTGCCGGTCTTTTTGGCGGGCATCAGCACGATCCTTGGCGCCATCATGTTCTTGCGCTTCGGCTACGCGGTGGGGCACGTAGGGCTGCTGGGCACCCTGGCCATTATCCTGCTGGGCCACCTCGTCACGGTGCCAACGGCGTTGGCTATCGCCGAGATCGCGACGAACCGCAAGGTGGAGGGCGGCGGTGAGTACTTCATCATCTCGCGCTCATTCGGGACAACCATCGGCAGCGTGATCGGCGTGTCGCTGTACCTGTCGCAGGCCGTCTCCGTCGCGTTCTACATGATCGCGTTTGCCGAAGCATTTAGCCCACTCTCGGGGTGGATTGAGCAGCAGATTGGCTTCTACGACCCGCGTATCATCTCGCTGCCTGCCGCCTTCGCGTTGATCACGCTGGTCTTGTTCAAAGGTGCCGACCTCGGCGTGAAGGCGCTGTACGTCGTCGTGGTCACGCTGGCGGCTTCGCTCGTGCTGTTCTTCCTCGGCGGCCCAATCGAAGGCTACTCCACCGCCAACCTCAGCCTCACCAACAGCATCAGCGACCCCGACGCCTTCTTCATCGTTTTCGCCATCTGTTTCCCTGCGTTCACGGGCATGACGGCAGGCGTCGGTCTCTCGGGTGACCTCGCCAATCCGCGCAAGTCGATCCCGGCCGGGACGCTCATGGCAACGTTCGCAGGCATGCTGATGTACGTCTTCATCGTGGTCAAGCTCGCAGCCTCGGCCCCAGCTACCGAACTCGCCAACGACCAACTCATCATGGGCCGCATCGCCCTCTGGGGACCAATCATCCCGATTGGGTTGGCGTGCGCGACGCTCTCCAGCGCCATCGGCTCCATCCTTGTGGCTCCACGCACGTTGCAAGCCCTTGGCGGCGACGGTAGCCTGCCCTCGAAAGGCGTTAACGAAT
>CAYYHN010000956.1:0-1877 GCA_964471245.1 uncultured Rhodothermaceae bacterium
GTTGATGTTCCATTTCTTGGCGTTGGCGCGTGCGGTGCGGATGGCGCGCTGCGCATCGGTAAGCGGCACCTCGGGCAGGCCCTTGGGTAGTTCGTACTGCAAGACGATGCCGGTGATGCCGTGCTGGTTGAGCCACTTGGCGATGCCGTGGCCCTCGGGTCCCGCGACGAGCATGCCGTATCCGCCGCCGGGGCAAATCACGACCGCTGCGCCGTTGGGTTGCTCCGCGCGGTGCAGCGTGATCTTCGCAGAACGCTTCGGCTCATCGCCCGGCCAAAGCGGCGTGGCCGTTGGTTTGTCTTTGGCAAGCACGCATAGGGTGGGGCCGAGGAGAAGCAGCAGGGCGAGCAGGGAATTGAAGCGTAAGACAGATCGCATAGCGTGAGTGTCCTTCCTGGCGTGTGCGGATGGTTTATTGTTGCATGTTCGAATCGATTGGGTGGGTGCGGCTCTTTATCCTCGCTGTGCCTTGCGATACGCCGAGGGGGTGCAGCCCATCGTGTTTTGGAAGACGCGTCTGAAGTGCGTGTCGTCACAGAAACCGCAGATACGGGCCATCGCGGTGATGGAGATGTCGGTGTCGCGGAGCATCCGCCGGGACTCGTCGATCATGCGTTTGCGGATCGCTTCGGTGGGCGTCATGCCGGTCGAGGCCTTGAACTGCTTGACGAAGGTCTGTCGGCTGACACCCTGGGTCTCTTCGACCACGTTTAGCATCGAGATGCCTTCCACGGCATAGCGGTCGATGTAGTCGATCGCGCCGGGGATATCCAGATCCTGCTGCTGCTTTGAAACGGTTGAGCCGCGCACGATCAGCCAGCCCCCGTCAATCAGTTGGGGGTCAGGTGGTGCGGGCTTGCCGTTAAGCATCTTTTGCGCGAGCCGTAGTGCCGCAGCGCCGATGGCCTGGCCATCGAGGTTGAAGCTTGTCTGCGGTGGGTCGACCCAGTGGCTGATATCAAATTCATCCGTCCCGATGATGGCGACGTCTTCGGGTACGGACAGGCCCAGGCGGTGGCACATCCTGCATAGGTGTGACGCGGCGTAGACCTGCTGCGTAAAGATGCCGACCGGTTCATCTAGTGAGCGGAGCCAATTCGCAAGTGTGCCCTCTAGGTTCAATCGACTGCTTGCCCGGTCATAGGATTTAACGATGTGGTCCTTGCAGTAGACGATCTCGCAGGCTTCACCCCGTGCGTCGCGATAGGCGCGGTAGTTGTCCATGATCCTTCCAACGATGGGCTCGTCGTAATACAACGCGACGATGCGTTTGCGCCCAATCGAGGCGAAATGTGCATCGTTGTTCTTGTAAACACTGTTGCCGTTGGCCAGCACAATCGCTTCGTTCTCTAAACTTTCAACACGGGCCGTGTGTACCAGCGGTCGGCCTTCTTGTTTGAGCGCGTTGAAGAGCGGGCGGTGCTCGCTGCCTAAGAAGGCGACGACCGCATCGGGCCGCCAGCGTTCAAAAGTGTGGGGTAGCGTTTGTGCCCTGTCTTTGATCTCAAACTCTCTGATCAGGATCTCGCCAGATGCCTTGCTGAGTTCGGCTGCCGCGCTCGCCATCCCACGCACGATGCGGTCGGCGTAAGCGCTGTGGTGGTGGGTGACAAAGGCCACGCGTACTTGATTTGGTCCCGACATTTCCATCACCTTATGAAACTAACGCCAATTCGGCATTTAACAAATATACATGGATTTATGTTCTTGGGGGAGTACTATTAACCCGTCTGTTTAGTTATTTGATCATTACCTCTTAACCACTTCTACCTGTTCGTTGGAGATAGAAAATGAAGAAGTTTAAGACCATCGTGCTCGCGGCAGCCAGTATTTCAATGGTTCCGGCCGCCGCAAATGCAAGCCTTATTGGTTACTGG
>CAYYHN010000957.1:0-1870 GCA_964471245.1 uncultured Rhodothermaceae bacterium
GCTTCTGTGCCCCATTGGTGTAGCAAGTGGCTCACGGCGCGGTGCGGCGATAGAAAAAAGTGGTCCGGTCCAATTTCGCTGCGTAAACCCGTCAGCAGCAAGGTTTGGCGCACGTTACTCTTGATGCCAGCAAAGTACAGCCCGATGCCTAGGTCTTTTAGTTCATCGTGCACCTGCGCAAGTGTGGCGGCGGCCGTGGTATCGAGGTCATTGATGGAACTGCCATCGATGAGCACAGCTTGCGGCGGATCCTGTTGGATGCGCTTGAGAAGATACGTGTGCAGGTAATCGGCATTCGCAAACGTAAAGGAAGCGTCGACGCGAAGGATCAGGATGCCGTCGATGGCTTCGGCTTCGGGATACTTGGTGCGGTCGCGGAACGAGCGGCTGCCGGGCAAATGCCCAAGCTCGGCAATATGCGGGCGGCTGATCCGGAACATGATGGCAACGATCGAAGCTGCTACGCCCGTTAGGACGCCTTGGTGAATACCCAAGGCGAGTGTCGCTGAGAAGGTGAGGAGCGCAATCCAGCCGTCAGTGCGCTTCGTGCGTAGCAGGAATCGAATTTCATTCAGGTCGAGCAATCCCAGCACAGCAATAACGATGATGGCCGCAAGGACAGGGATTGGCACGTAGTAGAAATAAGGCGTCAGAAAAAGAAGCGTCAAGGCGACGAGGCTTGCTGCTACCACATTCGCCAACGGGGAAGTGGCTCCGTTCTGATCGGCCAAGGCGCTGCGGGAGAAGCTTCCAGATACAGGACTGCTTCTGAACAACCCACCCAAGACGTTGAACAGCCCCATTGCCAACAATTCTCGGTTGGGCTGGATCTGATAGCGGTGCTTTGTGGCAAAGACTTTGCCGAGGGAACTGACGCTCATGAACTGCACCAGCGCAAGCGTAAAGGCTGTCGGCAGAAGCGTGCGCGCATCGGCTAGGTTGATGGCAGGCGTTGTGAAGGCAGGTAGGCCACTCGGTACGGCTCCAATGACGGCGACGCCCATCGCCTCTAGGTCGAAGTAGCCAACGCAGACGGCGGATAGAATGACGAGAAGCAGCGGTGCCGGTAGGCCTTTTGCAAAACGCCGCATCAACACAAGAAATACGACACTGCTGCCGCCAAGCAAGAGGGTCCACAGATGCACGTCGCTTGCGTTTTGCATAAGGGCCCAAGCCAATTCATGAATCGCAGCCGAGCGTGGCAGAGGAATGCCCGTAAGGTCGTGGATTTGCGAGAGGGCTATAATGATCGCAGCGGCTGCTGTAAACCCAACGATGACGGGACGCGACAGCAGGTTGACAAGAAACCCAAGCCGAAGCATCCCCATGACGAGTTGGAGCAAGCCAACGAGAATTGCCAGACCCAGCACGAGTGAGATGTAAGCCTCCGTCTGCGGTACGGCTAAGAGGCTGATGCCGCCCAGCACAATGAGTGCATCGATGGCATTGATCCCAACTGCAAGCTGACGTGACGTACCGAAGAATGGGTACACGAGGAGCGGTACGAGCGAGGCGTAGAGCCCATAGATGGGGGGCAACCCAGCCAACATGGCGTATGCCATCCCCTGCGGTATCAGGACGACACCAACTGTGAGACCCGCACGAAGATCGCCACGAGCATCAGGCCACCGGTAGGAGGGCAACCACGCGGCCATGTAGAGCCATCGGCTCAGGACTTGCCATAGGGTAGCATCAGGGCGCATCTGTAGCACAAACGAGGGGTTTGGGCCAAAAAAAACGCCGTGGTGCAAGACCAACGGCGTTTGTTGTAGCGGGGACAGGATTCGAACCTGCGACCTTCGGGTTATGAGCCCAACGAGCTACCAGCTGCTCCACCCCGCGATGTATTAAGGGTCTCTAATGTAAGGGT
>CAYYHN010000958.1:0-1866 GCA_964471245.1 uncultured Rhodothermaceae bacterium
GTTTGTGCCTCGGCGCGGATGTCTAGTAAGGAGCCACCTGCATTGCGAATTTGTACGATCCACCGGTCTTCTTGCTGGAGAACACGTGCAATGGTCAGTGCCGGGGGAGCCGAGCGACGTGAGTGAGCACGATCTGCGGCGCGCTTGGTGCGATAGCTTTGGGCATTGCGGCGCTTCAGGGCTTCCTCTAGCCGTCGCTGCCACTCGTCATCTTGATGCTTCTTCTGGAACGTGTCAAGCAAGGGGCCCAAAAAGATATCGCGCGCGTAATCCAACCTGAGCAGCGCAGCCGCGATGCCCGCTAGGATGAAGATAATCGTTGTAGCCAGCTCGAAACCCATGGCTGGTAATTAGAGGATAATACAATCGTTTATAGTCGTTCCTTGCGCTCTAGGTAGAGTGCACGGAATAGCATATAGGCCGTCTCTGCCGTCTCCGTGGTGAACCAGTAGTTGATGCCAGCCCCAACAACAGCCCCCGCAAGTGGGACGCTCTGCAAAATCTTTTTCCCAACGAGGTTCTTCGTAAGGCTCTTGATGACTTCGCGTGGAACGTGGCGGTTCTGCTCTTTGAACGTGCCGCTCACGCGTCCTTTGTAGGCGAGGTTGTTGGCAAAAGCAGCAGCCGCAACCGTAATCTCACGTAGCGCAAGGTTTTTGGCTTCGCGGCCACCTGAGGCTGCCACGTTGAAAATGGATACGACCAGCGGTTCGTACTCTGGCCCGCGCAACCCAAAGCCGTAGCAGGCTCCAATCTGCTGGATTAGCCGGAAGTTGATTGTGAACAGCAGCGGAATATCAGCCGCGATAAGGATGGCACCGCCTGCACCCATGCCACCGCCTTCGATGGCGGCTAGCAGTGCGTTTTCGGTGAACAGCCCGCGCGCCAGCTTATCGATCTCAGCGAGGTCCTCGTCGCGAAAGTCCTCGATGGCCTCGACCTGCATCCCACGGCGTTTGCCGGCTTCAAGGATGTCGTTTGCGTCGTAGGTCCACTCGGAGGCGTTGCTCAAGAAGCCAAGAAACTGCTCGATGGCGTCATCGGCTTGGTCGAGCAGTTCGACGGGTGCGACTTGGCGCACGGCCCAGTCGACCGGGCTCATGGCCCAGTTCATAGCTTGCATCAAGAACGAAGCGTCGCCTTGTTGCCATTTTTCGAGTTCGCGCTGAACGTTGCGTTCGTACGAGGAAAGGCGCATAGAATGTATAGCGTAGGGTTCGGGCCGGAGCGAGAAGCCGCGTCGGCCCGCATCCCCGGCTAATTCATCATGTCGTATTTTTTCAGCAGACGGTACATCGTCGCGCGGCCAATGCCAAGTTCGACGGCGGCCCGGTCGACGTTACCGTCACACAAGCGGTAAGCCCGCTCCACTGCGCGGCGTTTCAGCGAGTCGAGCGAGACAATCTCGCCTTCATCGTCGTTGCCGAGCGTGATGCCGGCCACTTCCGTCGTGCTGCTTGGTACTGCCGCAGACATTGGAGCTGGCACCGACGGTGTACTGGTACGGGTTGGCTCAGGTTGCGTCACGCCTGTGAACGTATGCTCGGCAGCTTCAGCGAGCGTCATTCGGTCAGCCCACGGCGAGATGACTTCGCCGCCGTTCAGCATGAGGTCGGCAGCCAAGATTTCGTCGTCGTCCGAGAGCAGCACAGCGCGTTCGACGGCACTCTTGAGCTCGCGTACGTTGCCCGGCCACGAGTACTCGGCGATCGCCCGGCGTGCACCCGCTGAGAGTTTTTTGCCTTTAAACTCCTGATGCTCCTTAATGTATTCCCGCAGGAAGTGATTTGCTAGCAGTAAAATATCCGATTCGCGATCGCGCAGGGGCGGAAGTGGCACCGGGAACTGGAACAGGCGGTAGTAGAG
>CAYYHN010000959.1:0-1865 GCA_964471245.1 uncultured Rhodothermaceae bacterium
TGATCCGCTTCTCTTCATTCAGATAGCTACTCAGCGTCGCAATGCCACCGTTCACGCTCCACATGTCGTAGGCATCTTGCTCAAGGAAGTCGAGCATCATCGCCTCGTGGTTGCCCCGCAAGAAGGTGCATGGTACGTCTTCTCGCAACGCGAGGAGCCGGTCGATGACACCTTTAGAGTTTGCACCTCGGTCGATGTAGTCGCCTACAAAAACGATGTGATCGTCGGCCTGTAGATTGAGCCGTTCGAGCAGGATCGCGAGTGTCTTATCGCATCCATGAATATCGCCTATCGCAATCAGGCCCATGACAAGGCATCCAAGTGAGCACGTGCGCGTCGTTTTCCGTTAGCCAGTGGTACGCGCTTGGATGGTATCCATCCCGATTAGACCTCGACCTGATTTTTTGAGCCGCCCTTCGCGCTGAAATCGCATCAGTACGGCGTCGAGGATACCGTTAATGAACTTACCACTTTTAGAGGTGCTGTATTTCTTGGCAACCTCAATGGCTTCGTTAATGGACACTTTGGGCGGAATATCCTCAAACGTCAACATCTCGCAAATGCCCATGCGAAGAAGCAACCGATCAATCAGGGCAATCCGAGAGAGTTCCCAATTGCGCGTGTGGTCGCTGATAATGGTATCGCTCTCCTTTGTGCCGTCTAATGTTCGCAAGAACAAGCTCGTCCCAAAGTCAAGCGCAGCAGCTTCGTCACTTAGATTTGGCTTCAGAATGGTATTAATTACGTGCTGCGCATCGCCACTGCCTAGCTCAAAGGCATACAGGGCCTGCATCACATATTCCCGGGCTACTCGCCTATTGCTCATTCCTTTCCCTTATTCAGCCCGGTAATTTCCCGGTCAAGCGCGTGTTTTTTGCAGTATACTACACGTAGTAGTCTCGAAGGATAGGCGTTGCCCACACGGTACGCAACGGGGCGCTACCTGTATTTGCAAAGCTTTTACACCATGACTCGACTAGCCTCCCGCAGTTGGCAAGCCTACACAGCTGTTGGCCTCGCGCTTTGCATCGGCTTGGGTATTGTGTTGATGGAGCAGTGGGGGAGCAGAATTGTTGCAGGTTTAGTTGTAGGAATCGGTTGCCCGCTGGTGCTGTTCGTTCGCATCTTGAAGCAGCGAAAGCGTTTGGTGGATACGCGCCCCTTGGCCCTAACCGGATTCATTGCCCTCCTTTTCATCGGCTTAGGCGCGTGGCGCTACACCGCTTCAATTACGTTCACGCCCCCTCATCTGGCCCATCAAGCACCTGCACTCGACGGCACCGACGTGCAGGTCTGGCTTCGCATTGATGCCCCGGTTCGCCACAATGCCACGGGGACACGCTTTACGGGACACATTGAGCAGTTCGTTACTGAATCTGGCGATACCGTGGCCATCGAAGGACGCATGCTTATAAACGCGTACAATACGGCACCTGAGAGCTTATCCACAGGTGTGGATGAAGGTGTTGAAAACATACTACTTGCGGAAGGTGCCCTCATTCATGTCCCCGGCCGCCTTCGATGGACGCGTCCCCCCCGCAACCCTGCCGACTTTGATTATGGCGGCTATCTGCAACGGCAGGACATCTATGCCACGCTTTCTGTGCGCGATATCGCTTCGCTCCAACTTGTGGAGAATGCTCCTTTCGGACTCACCAGTGTCCTCACAACTGTTCGTCGCTTCGTGCGGCAGCGCATCGAAGACGGAAGTCGGTCCCCAAAAACACAAGTCGTCCTGCAAACGCTGCTGCTTGGCGACCGGAGTGGCTTAGATGATGCCACGCGACAACAATTCGTACAAACGGGGTTGATGCATGTGTTGGCGGTTTCTGGGCTCCACGTCTTGCTCGTAGGGAAAGAGTGTA
>CAYYHN010000960.1:0-1863 GCA_964471245.1 uncultured Rhodothermaceae bacterium
CACCGACGTGCGAAATCAGTACTTACGCTCCTTTAGTCTTACGGAAGATTGGGCGCGTGCGACGCGACTGCCGGTACGTGTCGACATGGATGACACAAGCACCCAAGCTCCGCGGCAGATCGAGCAGATGCGCTTGCTCGAAGGGATCGATGGAACTGTACTGGGGCGTGTTTTTGTGGAACCGCCATCGGAAGAGGTCTTGCAAGCGGCGCGGCAGCAGCGGCTTGCGAACCAGCGTGCCGTGTGGCTGACGCTGCTGCTGGCATGGGCGCTCTGGGGACTGTGGCGCTGGTACCGTAGGGCAGCCCCCGACGGTCCTTGGCACCAATATCCGATTTTTAGACTCATCATCCTTAGCCTTGGCTGGTGGTTAGGGCGCTATGCCTTGCTCTTGCTCGAGGTGCCAAGCCGATGGCAAATGGGAAAGGCTCCGCTTGCTCCGCTGTTCGATGCTATGCATCTGGCGTCAGAGTTTGGGTATGGGCTCCTGCGCTCTATTGGCGATTTAGTCCTTACCGCTCTTTTTGCCTTGGTGTTTGTTCGCTGGATTTACAGAACGGTACAGCGATATACCCAACGCACAGGTATACACGCGAAGGTCAATGAACACCGCAAACAACCCATCAGTATCCGAACAGGTCTTTCGGTAGGTTTTGCAACTGTAGGGATCATCGGTCTACTTGTGTGGCTTGCTACCACTACGCGCTACGTCGTTGCCGATAGCACATTAGATTACTTCGAGCGTTCTGGCCTTTTGCCGGATCGGTTGATTCTGCTGGTGTTCTGCGGATTGCTGCTGTTGGTGCTGGCAGTCGTGCTAATGGGTATTAGCCTCGGGCGACTAGCCCTCCATCGTGTTATGTGGCCCGAGACAGGCGCACGACTGCGCCTCATGTTAGCTCTAGCCACGTGGTTAGTTGCGCCTATGCTGCTTCTCTATGGCATCACCGATGTCAATATGCACGTGCCGTGGTATACCAGCTTTACGGTTTTGCTTATCAGCTTTGCAGTTCCCTTACGTAGCCACATGAGTCAGCAGGGTAGCTTACGATGGTTCAACCTGCGGAGCGTCCTACCGCTGGTGTTTCTGCTGGCGGTATTTCTGTATCCCATGCTCTACCGCGCGCTCGATGCGCAAAAGCGCGACCGGATGGTCGATGTGGCGGCTGGGTTTGATGATGGGGAAGACGCGCGTGCGCTTTACGGCCTGCGCCAAATGCTTGATGCTGCTGATGCTGACTCGGACGTCAGAGCGTATCTCGCATGGGTGACTCTCGGTGAAAACCGTCCGGAGGGTGGTGATGGGCGTGCACAGGCGCTCATGCAGAACTCATTCTTGGCGTCACTTGGTGCGTATGATGTTACACTGACACTCTTCGATACAACAGCCACGCCCATTGGCCGTGCCTACGAAGGCGACCAGAATTACAGTTCATCGATGATGGACCGTTTCGATGTGGATGACTTCGAACTACTGCAAGACATCTACCGTGATGAAAACCTACTTGGACCACTGGTTGACCAGTTTACAGGCGACTTGGAGTCGTATCGGTTTCAGTACAAAGGGATCATTCCCATCCGCGCTGAGGACTACCGTCGGCCTGTTGGATGGGTGCTGGTCCGGGCAGTGCCACGGAGTTCGACCATCGAAGGTGCGACACCTTTTCCGCGCGTGTTGCTGCCGGCCAGCTACTACGGCAACCTATACACCGATCTCTCGCTCGCCGAATTTCGCGGCGGTCGCCTCGAACGCAGCGTGGGGCGTAGTTTTGGAAAATATCGGCTTGATGATGCCGCTGCCGAAGCGCTGCGCCGAACCGATGAACTCTGGCGCGAAGAGACCGTCAAGGACAAACGATATCT
>CAYYHN010000961.1:0-1861 GCA_964471245.1 uncultured Rhodothermaceae bacterium
CGCAAGCTTGGCTTGCAATGCCTCGGTCACATAGAGCAGCCCGATGCCCATTGGCGCCATCAGCCATTTGTGGCTGCCGCACGCGAGGAAGTCAATACCGTAGGCCTCCACATCGATGGGTAATGCGCCCAGCCCTTGGATCGCATCCACGCAAAACAGCACATCATGCGCTTTGCACAGCGCGCCGATAGTCGCTAGGTCAGCGCGGAAGCCCGACAAGAACTGCACCCAACTCACCGTCAGCAGTTTCGTTTGCGGCGTCAGCGCAGCTTCGATGGCGTCGAGCGTGAAAACGCCGTCCTCATGCGGAATAAAGTCGATAGCTACGCCACGCGCTTCGAGGTTCATGAACGGGTAGACGTTCGCAGGAAACTCGCATGCTGGAATGGCAATGCGGTCACCGGGCTGCCACGGATAACCTTGGGCCAACACGTTGAGTGCATACGACGTGTTCGGCGCAAACTCAACCCGCTCGACGGGAGCGCCTAACATCGTCGCCAAGTTCTGCCGTGCTGCCAGCAGCGTGGGCTCAAACGCGACGTAGTTCTCGATGTTGGTGCGGTGCCGCTCCGTCGTGTATGCTCCGATGGCATCCATCACCGGACGACTCAGTGGGGCCACAGCCGCATGGTTCAGGTAAACGGTGTCGGCAGTGTGGGGAAAGTGGGAGCGGATGGCTGCGAGGTCAGGCATGAAGCTCGGCGTTGGAGGCAAAGGATGCGCGCAAGGTACTACTTGTAACGCGGAATGTATTGGTGCGCGGCCTGTAACTTTTTGCGATAAAGTACGTCATATGAACAAGCGCAGTTCTTGATGAGACTGCGCCTTCCAAAAGCAACCGAACATATCTTTTTTGCGGTTAGCTCTCCGAAGCGCGGCGTCTGGTGGGGATGCCGCGCTTTACTTTTTCATATTCGCGGGTTTGTACAAAAACCTTAACATCGTCCATTCACGTTGCGTGAACTATTTCCCTAGCGCATCGTTTGCAGGTCCGCACAGCTTATCTCGCGCGCCCACCCAGCCGCTATTCTCTCTCGTTTCCCTAAATACCACCGATTGCTTTATGAAAAAATTGATGCTGCTTCTGATGGTTGGTCTGCTGGCCACTGGTCTGAGTGAAAACGCCGTCGCTCAAGACCTGCCGGGTATGGATGCCAGCCCCGTGGACGTTGCGTATTATCCCTCGCGTGTCGCACTGCGCGCCTTCGCTAATACGGATGAAGCCAAGAATGCACAGCCGGTCATCCGTGTTATGTATTCGCGTCCGCAGAAGAAAGGGCGCGTGGTCTTCGGCGAGCTCGAAAAATTTGGTAGTGTCTGGCGCGCTGGTGCCAACGAGTCGACCGAGATCATGTTCATGCGCGATGTCATGCTAGGCGATACCACCATCCCAGCAGGTCGTTACACGCTGCATGTAGGCTTGGAACAAGAAAACTGGACCATCTACGTCAGTTCCGACCTCGACACATGGGGCTCGTACTCGTTCAATCCTGAGGCCAGCACCGTCGCTATGCTTGAGGTGCCCACCGAGGCTACGTCAGAAGTCGTCGAGGCGTTCTCCATCGCATTTACCGAGTCGGAAGATGGTGCGCACATGATCATGGCATGGGATGAGACAATGGTACGCGTTCCATTCAAGTTCTAATGCCACACGCATCATGCGTCTTATGCAAGGCCGCGCTGGGTATCGGCGCGGCCTTTTTGTTTGCAACGCGAGCGAGATACTCAAGGAACTGGTGTCTCAACTTGATCTCCTGTTAATGTCGGTCATACGTGATTCGGCTTCTTGTAGGCACAATTCTACAAAGACACGTCATTCCCGCGAAGGCAGGAATCTAGGGCACAGCCCACCAAAAGATGG
>CAYYHN010000962.1:0-1847 GCA_964471245.1 uncultured Rhodothermaceae bacterium
CCCTTCGAGGATGTTCAACATCTGCAGCGCTGCGATGCCCTGCCCGTTCGGCGGCAACTCGTACACGTCGTAGCCCCGATAATTGACCGACTGTGGCTCTACCCATGTGCTGGTGTGTGCTTCAAGGTCAGCCTTTGTCATGTACCCACCAATGCGCTGCATGTAGGCAGCCATCACGTCGGCAAGGGCACCTCGGTAAAAGGCGTCGCGGCCGTCTTCGGCGATCTGGCGGTAGGTGTTGGCAAGGTCGGGATTGCGAAACACTTCGCCTTCTTTGGGCGCACGGCCATCTGGCATGAACGTCGCTCGAAAGTTATCGAATTCCTCGATCACGTCCATGTTTTCGGCAAAGCGCTCGGCGTTCATCTGCCAATAGTAACCGATGACCTGCGAGATAGGGAAGCCGTTTTCGGCGTAACGTATCGCAGGTGCGAGTACCGCCGTCATCGGCAACTGGCCCCAGCGGTCGTGCAGTTCGAACCAGCCGTCGACGGCACCGGGTACCGAGACGGGTAGCGAGCCCCACAGCGGGATACTCTCGCGGTCGCCAAGTTCAGCGCGCAGCTTCTCCATCGTCAGGCTCTGCGGTGAACGGCCGCTGGCATTGAGGCCATAGACTTCCTCGGTCGCCGGATCCCAGACGATGGCGTACAAGTCGCCGCCGATACCGCAACCCGTCGGCTCCATGAGCCCAAGCGCCGCATTCGCTGCAATCGCCGCATCGACGGCACTGCCACCTTGCTTCAAAATATCGATGGCGACTTGCGAGGCGAGCGGCTGGCTCGTCGCAGCAATACCGTTTTGGGCGATGACAGGGCTACGCGTGGCAAACGGCGCGCCCGTCAGGCGGTCGCCGCCGCCGTGCTGGGCAACGGTGGGCATGGCAAAGAGCAGGGCAATCAGGCTGGATACGAGCAGGAGTCTCATGGCGCACACAAATTTGGTGAGAGGCGGGGAAGATAGGGAAGGTTGGGGAGGATGGGAAGTTTGGGAGGATGGGAGGTTCGGGGATGGGAGTTGGGGGGATGGGAGTTGGGGGGATGGGAGGTTGGGGGGATGGGAGTTGGGGGGATGGGAGTTGGGGGGATGGGAGTTTATACCAACCTGCAACACAAAGGGACCAAACCTGCAACAGATAGATTTGGTCCCTTTGTTTCGGTTGACAGCGTTTTACCAACCCATTGCTTCCTCAATCTCTAAGGCGGTTACACTCGTGTTCACCTCGGCTCCTACCGCTTCGTAAGGCATGGCCTCGATCTGAATGTAGGTCTTGCTTCGATCTTTAATAGACTGAATAAGTAGCGCCTTATTCACGTCCAACTCGGGTGGACAAACATTCAAGCTGCCAATTACTGCCTTGGAATCACCTCGCAGCAAAGCACTTTCGAGTCTGCCTACCCATGAAGCATGGCCTAGTATCACGTCTCGTGCAGTCAATGGGTCAACACCGAGACCAATCGCAATCTCTTGGAACTGCATCAGGTTTAGGGGTGGCATGGAATGAGGCGTATACAGCGCCTTCAATGCTTCTGCACTATCGTTGCCTGTGTAGCGAGCAAAGTTCAGAGCATTTCTAATCAGGGTGTGCTTATCCATTTACTTCTTTCCTATAAGGAGAACTTTTATTTTGCCTTCAGTGGTCGGTGCACCGCTCGGCTGAATGCGAACAAAATTGGGGCTTGACCATTGCGCCATACCCATCAAGCTAGGCACATAGAGCGTCCGAGCCTGATTCGTATTTAGGTTGTCTACGGGCAGTGTGCTGAAGAATGCACCCTTGTTATCCCCTGCGTCTATTATCAGGTCATTAGTGCGCAGCATGGTCGTACCAGCACCAAAGAGAACAT
>CAYYHN010000963.1:0-1844 GCA_964471245.1 uncultured Rhodothermaceae bacterium
GCATCGAGGCCGAGCGCATTTGCGTAGGCAGCAGCGGCTCCCGTACCGAGCACCAGCGCCCAAGCGAATTCCCAGTTCTCGAAACGTTTGGCGTCAGCGACGGGCGTGTACTTGTCGGCAGCAATCCAGTCGGCACCGCGCATGTCGAGGTAGAGCGGTTCGAGTCCGGCGCCGAGCACACGATCGGAGACGTAGAGGAAGCCCGCCCCACGCGGCCCGCGCAGGAATTTGCGGGCACTCGCAGCCAAAAAGTCACACCCGATGGCGTCCACATCTAGCGGCATCTGGCCAACCGACTGGCAGGCATCGACGAGGTACAGCACGTTAGCCTCACGGCACACCGCTCCGATGGCTTCTACGTACTGCACCAGCCCCGAGTTGGTCGGCACGTGCGTCACGCTGACGAGGCGTGGCCGATGCGCCCAGATGAGCGCTGCCATCGCGTCTACATCGACGCCACCTTCCGGCACGTCGGGTGCGCGGACGACCTGCACTCCGAGCCGGGCTTGGAGCGAGAGAAATTGGATCTGGTTGGACGCGTAGTCGTTGCGCGTCGTCAGAATCACATCGCCACGCTCAAACGGGATGGCCAACAGCGCAAGCGCGTACGAAACCGTGGCGTTCTCGGTGAATGCTATGTTGCGCGGTTGCGCCCCCAGCAACGTCGCTACCGACTGGTACGCCGCGTGGATTGCCTCCGCCTTCATCGCCTCCGCCTCATAACCGCCGATCTGGCTCTCCAGCGTCAGGTAGTCCTGCACGGCCCGAATCACGGGCTCCGGCATCAGTGAAGAGCCCGCGTTGTTGAGGTGAATACGGTGGGCGCATCCGGGCGTCTCGGCGCGGAGGTGGTTGATGTTTAGTGCCATGTCAAACTTGGCAGTGGCCTCACTCCTCCAGTCGCATGATCTGCTCGAACAGCAGCGTATCGGTGGTGATGGTGGCCGTTTGGCGGAGGTCGCGGAGGAGTTGGTATTCGTTGTAGCGCGGCGCGATGGCACGTTCAAGCGAGTCGCGGACGGCTTCGAACGTATAGGTTCGCTCGCTACGCCGTGACTCCACATAAACGAGCGCCCACGTACCCGAACGTTGACGAGCCAGCACGACCTCATTCAGCGGAGCCTGCCGCACGGTCGTCGACCACAACGGCACATCGCTCAGGCGCTGGTCTTGGAACACCTCAGAGTTCGCATAACTGCTCGCCGCACCCTGATCCTCGGCTAGCGCCGCCTGAGCCGCTTCAGCGTCGTCTTGGGCCGCAAAGGTGATAATCCAGAAGTCGGCCCAGATTGTTTGCTGGCGTGTGAGCGGACTGCGGTCGTAGGCGCGGCGGAGATCGGCTTCCGGCAAGGCAGCCGGGGCCGTGATGGCAAGGCTGTCGCGCAAAAGCATCGACATCGCATTGCGCTGGGCGTGCTGGGTATCGTCGAGCACTTTGGCATCGTCGGCGAGACCGGCACGCAGGCCTGCTTGGTAAAGCGCCGTGTTGCGCAATGCACGTCCGACAGAGGCTCCCGTGCGGTTGCGTGCCTCCGAAAACGGCAGCTCAGGAAGCCAAAAGTAGTAGTCGGCGGCTGTAAAGATCAGCGTATCGCCATCCAGCACGTAGGACGCCAACGGCGTATCCGGTGTAAACTCCTGCTGGAGTACGCCGAGGTCGAGTTGCACCGCCTCGACACCAAGGTCCACCTCGACCTCATCGGGTACGACGCGGTTTTCGATAGCGCGTATCGACTCCGTCAGGCTGTTGATCGCAGGTGCATTCACTTGCACGTCAAGACTTTCCATGAAGCCCCGTACAAAACGATCGCCTTCGAGGCGGCGGGTCCGGTTGAAAGCAGCCA
>CAYYHN010000964.1:0-1836 GCA_964471245.1 uncultured Rhodothermaceae bacterium
AGCATAGCACAAAAATATACCTTTCGTAATGTGTGGATAATGTCGAAGGCATATCTACGGTAGCCGATGATCACCGAAGAAGCGGAAGCTTTCAAGCAAGATCCGTATTTTGAAATGCACGTCAAGCTGCGGGAATGGGACCATGCCGGTAATGCACCGAATTAGACTTGCATTATTACACGTCGTTCGTCGAACGTACATGCCACCGCCTTGAAGCAAAAGCTGTCTAAACGGCCCAGACCCTTAGAATTTTAAAGTTGCTATGCCAATTACCGTCTCCCGTCGTCATTTCCTTCGCACTGCTGCTGCCGTTTCGCTCGGTTTCACAGGGCTGCAAACGTTCATGGGCTGTACCGCAACACAACCGCAGCGTGACTTTGGTCCACTGCTGCCTGATCCGAATGGGTTGTTTGATCTGCCGAAGGGCTTTAGTTACACCGCGTTCTCGCGTGTAGGTGACATGATGGATGATGGTTTCCGCGTCCCACATCGCCACGACGGTATGGCTGCGTTTCCGGGGCCGGATGGTTTGACGTTGCTGGTGCGCAATCACGAAGTCAACAGCAGCGCCGCGGCCGAGGAGGGCGCGTTCGGCGGTGCGGTGCTGGAACCGGACTTCCGTATCTATGACCGCGGCCAAGGCGAAAATCCAGCCCTTGGTGGTACGACAACACTGGTCTTTAACACGCGCACGCAGCAACTTGAACGCTCCTTTCTCAGCCTTGCAGGTACCGTTCGGAATTGTGCAGGCGGCCCAACGCCGTGGAACACATGGATCACGTGCGAAGAGACCACCGAGCGGGCTGGTGATCGCTGGTTGCACGACCACGGCTACAACTTCGAAGTACCCGCCACCAACCAAATTGGTCTCGCTGAGCCCATTCCGCTGATTGCGATGGGCCGCTTCAACCACGAAGCCGTGGCGGTGCATCCAGCCACCAGCATCGTCTACCAAACGGAAGATAGCAACGATGGCCTGATCTACCGCTTCATCCCCAACACACCCGAACGCCTTGTTGATGGGGGCCGCTTGCAAGTCTTGGTTGTCCGCGATCAGCCTAGCCTTGACACGCGCAACTGGGATGCCGTTGCGATACCTATAGGGCAGCAGCTAGCGGTCAGTTGGATGGATATTGATAACGTGGAGTCTCCAGAGGATGACCTGCGATTGCGCGGCTTCGAGGCCGGTGCAGCACGGTTTGCACGCGGCGAAGGCATGTGGTATGGCAACGATGCTGTTTACCAACGGAGGCTCGCACCGCAAGGGTCAAGTCTGGAAGTATACACCCAGCTCGGTAGAAGGCACGGAAGGTGAAGACGCGAATCCGGGGATGTTGGAACTGTTCATCGAGCCCAACGACCTCACACTCGTTGAAAACTGCGACAACCTCACCGTCGCGCCGTGGGGCGACCTTATCTTGTGCGAAGACGCCAACACGGACCAAAACCTCGTCGGTGTGACGCCAAAAGGTGAGATTTACCGTTTCGCGCGCAACGCTCGTGGCACCTCTGAACTCGCAGGTGTGACCTTCTCGCCCGATGGCTCAACGCTGTTCGTAAACGTCCAGCACGAGGGTGTGACACTGGCTATCACCGGACCGTGGCATAGGTGAAGGGTACAATTTTGGACGCGTAGCAGCGTTGTTATACGCATTCAGATCGTGGATGTCAGGAGAGATCCGGTGACCTCAATCCACCATGGGTAGCCCACCAGTCGCGCAAGCTTCCGCACATCATCCCAGTACGGACGTAGCGCATCGGTCAGCGCCTGCTCCAAAACCGATAGCGTCGCATGTGCTACGTTGGAGAGCGCTCCGCGTAATTCCCGGAACCACC
>CAYYHN010000965.1:0-1836 GCA_964471245.1 uncultured Rhodothermaceae bacterium
CTTTGGGTTGAGGATGACGCCATCCTGAATCTCGATGGCCCCCCGGACGGTCACGCTTTCCACCCATTGCTCTGGTCCGCCCATCACGATAGGCAAGTACGGCAGCACACTATTGGAGATCTCCCATGAAGCACTGTTCCACAGATAAGACGGTGTGTGGTCGACGGCGTAGTAGAGCACCTCGCCGACTTTGAACATCGGATCGGCAAAGCTTGTGGGCTTTGCAAATGAAAATCCCATTCCCTCGTCGCAACTCACATCCACGATCAAACAACCCCGCTTGAGCCGATCTTCTTGTCCTTCCGGCACAAACATCAGCGGATGGTCCGTGTCTTGCAAGATACCGTTTACGATGATGTCAGCATCGGCCAGTTCCTCTACGAACGGCAGCGACATACGGTCGGGATGCAGCGAGACCAGTTCACCGGCTTCATTTTCCTCGAAGTGGAAATATTCCACGTTGGCCATCTGGTCGGCGACCAACGCGTAATGCCGCTGCGTAAACACCGTGATGTTGTGGATGCCGCGTGCCTTCAGCGCACGAATGGCTCCACGACTCACCGAACCGAAACTGATGACGACGGCCTTACGCTTCGGACCATAATTGCCGTCGATGCCCGCGAGACTCATCGCATGCAACACACCTGCATAGCCTGCGATCTCGTTGTTCTTGTGGAAAATGTGCATCTGCCAGTCGCCGTGCTTACTCCAGCGGTGCATGGCTTCCCACGCGATGAGCGTCAGCTTGCGGTCAATGGCAGTTTGGGTGATGTCGCGCTGCTGCACACAATGCGGCCAGCCCCAATGGATCATGCCCTCACGCATCATGGCAAAATCGGCCTGAACGGGCTTGGCCAAGAGCGCGATGTCGCATTGGGCAAACAACTCGTCGCGGCTCGCCACACCGCCGGATAGCGCAGCGATTTGGTCATTGGAGACACCAAACGGCAGCCCATAGCCGTCTTCGAACACCAAATGCTGCCGCACCACCTCATCGATCCAACTTAGTTGTTCGGGGTGAATCGGTACCCGTTGTTCTTGCTCTTTTTGCGAAGTGGCGAAGACGCCAACTGTACGTAGGGACATAGGAATTGGGGTTTATCTTGCAGCTACCGTGGCACGACAAAGCTGAAATTCACTGACACATGCCTGCAACTTATAAAACCGCTGTCGATTGGCACAACCGTGTAATCCCCTACATTTAGAAGCACCGCTTGCATATCAACCCATGAGGCGCGCAGCCGCTATGCGCAGTAATGCAACCCAATGCCGAACCTTTACGTAGGGCACACGAAGTCAAACTCCACACACGCATCACAATCAGCCATGCTCCACCGCGCGTCTTTGCTCCGCTCGACCAGCCTGCTGCTGCTGACCGCCCTCTTGGCGGCCCCGCTCGTCGCCGACACGGTCGACATCCGCGACACCATCAAGCGCTCGTATGACGTGCGAGACGGTGGGACGCTACAGATCGACCTTGATCGCGGCAACATTGAAGTCGAGACCATCGACGGCAATACGATGTACATCGAACTGGAGCGCATTGTAGAAGCGCCGACGCGCGATGCCGCCAAGAAAGTCCTTGAAGCACACAAGTGGGACATGGAGAAACGCGGCGATGATGTGATGATCGAGTCGCGGTATGAAAGCGAAGGACAACGCTGGCGACGCTGGCGCAATGAAGAGAAGTTTCGCCTACGGGTCCGGGTGCGCGTGCCGGAACAGTATAATGTCAACTTCTCCAGCGGCGCAGGTAACGTGACGATCGAAGACGTGGAAGGCTACATTGATGGCCGCACGGGTGCAGGCAACATCAAGCTAGAAGACATCGAGGGG
>CAYYHN010000966.1:0-1835 GCA_964471245.1 uncultured Rhodothermaceae bacterium
CAATCACGCGGCGGACAAACAGTTCGGGATGCGCATTCACGCGGCGCTGCACTACGCTGGCGTCAAAGAAGCTGCCAAAGCGGATGATGACCTCATGGTCGGCCCGGGTCTCAATGCCAAAGTCGGCATCGCGGACAGAACGCGAAGGTGGAAGAAAATTAGAGGCGTGATGCAGGACTTCAAGACCGAGTTCGCCATGTTCTTCCAGAAACGCGGGTACGGCATCGGCTTCGAGTGCGGCCATACCTTCCGCGATGGAAAGCTGTTCGTAGCCCAACGCTTCGAGAGGACCCATAAGAAAGCTATGCGCCGCGTCTGAAAGGACCGTATCCGCAGCGGCATAGACGACCACATCAGGAAATTCAGCCGAGATGATCTCGTGACCCATTTCGGTCAAGATTGCACGCGCCTGCGGCTCTTGTACGCCACGCTGGAACGTGATCGAAAGCTGATCGGGCACAACCTCGATCTCTTCGGGGATGTCTAAATCGACGGTTTGGGCAGCGACAGGGATCGCTAGCAGCAAAAGCACCCACGCGAAACAATAAATCTTGCGCATAGATAAGAGATGGCGGAATCGAAGAAGTGTAGAGAGGAGGAAACGAGGTTTGGAGGAGTAGCTCCAAGCTTGCGTTTGTTTAGATGAAACTCCAACCCAGTGGCCCGGCATGGGGTTTCCAGCCCCCGCCATTGTGCCCCGTTGCGTGCGGATTCGCCAAAGAGCCGCCTGTGTGGCTGGCGAGCGAGGCAGCGCGTTGTTACTTTGCGCTCGTTCTGCGTTAACCCATCCTGCCACGCATGCATCGCTGCTGCCACATGCTGACGGGGCTGCTGCTGACTGGTACGCTCGCGTTCGCAGCCCATGCCCAAGCTCCGCCGACCAATCTGGAGGTCTACCAGATGCTGGCGGGCCGCTGCCTCAGCACGGCCCCCGGCACGACGACGGCGTTTCACCTCAGCGCACCTTCGCTAATGCCGTATGTGCGGACCACACTTGTCCAAGCATGGCAATCGGAAGCGCGCACGCTGTACGTCGGCGATGCCGCCGACGCCCCAGCGGTTCCAACCTTGCAGTACACCATCGATGAAGTGGCGCTGACGTACGCACGGGCCAATCGCAAGGCGCTTGCGCGCAACGTCGTACTGGGCCTTAGCTATACCCTGACCGCACCCGATGGGCAACTGCTCGGCGAAAACCGCTGCCGCGAAACCTATGACGACGTGATTGCACGAGGGCAGCAAGAAGCGCTGGAGCAAGCAACCTATCCCGAAACGCAAGGAACAGCACCACCACCGGGTTGGATGCGGCGCTACCTCGAACCTGTCGTGCTCGGCGCGGCGACGGTCGTCACCGTCGTGCTTTTCTTCTCTCTCCGCAGCGACCGCGCCAATGATGGGACGTAACCAATTCGGCTGGATGTTGCTCCTCCTCGTCGGGGTCGCAGCGTGTGCGCAGCCCATCCCGCCCAGCGGAGGCCCGCAAGACCAGACGCCACCTTTTATTCTCTCGACGGAACCACCAACGGATGCCGTCAACGTCACGACCGACGTGCTCCGCATCACATTTTCCGAGCGTATCGATGAAAACTCGCTCCCGCGTGCGCTGTCGGTGACGCCGGAGTTTGCGGAGCCGCCTACGTTCCGTTGGAAGCGAAACACCGTCGAGGTCCGTTTCCCAGAGCCTTTGCGCACGAACACCACGTATCTGTTCACGTTCGACAACACGCTCCGCGATCTGCGTGGCGTAGCACTCTCCAGCCCACTCACCATTGCGTTTTCAACGGGACCAACGATCAACAAAGGAGAGATACGCGGCTTTGCTGTGCAGCCCGATG
>CAYYHN010000967.1:0-1835 GCA_964471245.1 uncultured Rhodothermaceae bacterium
GTGTGCACTCGACCTGCCATGCGTGGGGTACCGCAATAAGGTGCGCGAAGTGCTGTTCGAAAAAGGAGTTGTCATCCTCGGATGTGGCACCAGTTCGTTGCGCTTCCGTCCGCCGCTCACGATCTCGAAAGCCGAAGTCGACCAAGGCGTGGACTTGCTTGCGCAGACCATCAAAGAAGTCAGCGGCGTTGGTTCGCCACATCACACGATGTAGCCTTGCGCCAGCTTTACTGCTACCACACAAAAGCGCCGACATCCTATGGGAGATGTCGGCGCTTTTTAGTTGAACAGGTGTAGTGGTGAGAAAAAAAGCGGTCTCAGGCAAGTACGCAACACCTGAGACCGCTTTTGATTTGGGCAAAAGATCCCTTAGTAGCGGGATACCAGTTTGCCACCTTTAATGCTCTGGAGGGCTTTTTTCGTCAGCTTTTTCATGGCAGTAGCTCCGTTTAGGATGAAGAACGTTGAAGTGGCAACAATGCCGAGGAACGATGAAATGGGAAGCGTGTGTTCATAAGGGGAAACGCAAAAGGGAAATAAATCACGACACACGAATCAAAAAAAATATTAAAAATCGTTTCGTATACTTTAACACTGCTTCTTCTGTAGATGGCTGCGACCTCAAAGCATACCATTTATTTATAGCCTGTGTGCTAAGCTCAACAGGTTTCGAGGCAGTAGGTGATCGCTGACATATGTGGTGCACAAGCATCTGTCAGCCTTGTGTCGTGCTTAGTTCACCGCCTCACGCCCTCTACCACGACCTCTCGTATCTATGTCCAGCGAAGCCGCCGTAACTCGGTTGCTCCATGCCTACGTGCATGGAGACCGTTCGGTATCGGACCAACTCTTCGGGCTGGTTTACCAAGAACTGCGGACGATTGCGCACCGCCAACTCGGCCGCATGCGGCCCGGGGAGACCTTGGTAACGACCGCGCTTGTGCACGAAGCCTATCTCAAACTGTTCGAACGTGCCGATCTCGACCTCAACGACCGCAACCACTTCCTCTCGCTTATGGCGCGAGCGATGCGGCAGATCGTAGTCGACTACAGCCGCCGCAGCACAGCCGAGAAACGTGGTGGCGATGCGGCCCGAACGGTCTTGCAAACGGCCATGCTCCAAGTGGATGACATGGCCATCACCTTGATCGATCTCGACAATGCTCTCCAACGATTGGGT
This sequence comes from uncultured Rhodothermaceae bacterium, assembly GCA_964471245.1. Classification (GTDB taxonomy): domain Bacteria; phylum Bacteroidota; class Rhodothermia; order Rhodothermales; family CAYYHN01; genus CAYYHN01. The sequence goes on from CAYYHN010000967.1 coordinate 1,181, forward strand.
GAGCTCAACCCGCGCCTTGTGCAAGTGGTCGAACTACGCTTCTTTGGAGGATTCTCGATTCCCGAAATCGCCGGTATCCTCGAGGTCAATGCGCGTACAGTAGATCGCGATTGGTACAAGGCCAAGTCCTTGCTTTATATGATGTTGGCTGGTCCCGAGACATAAGTCTTGGTAGCCTTGGTGCATACGACCTCACTGTTCACTGCCTGATGCCCCGTAGCTATGCAACCGATTGACCCCGCCGCTTGGGCGCGTGTAGAAGCCCTGTTTGATGACGTCTTCGAAGTCCCCGAAGCCGAACGTTCCGCTTGGCTCGACGCCCACTGCGACGATCCCGCCATCCGCCAGCACGTCGAGAACATGCTGAACGCGGGTTCTGCCACCGAGGACTTTCTCGAAGATCCGACCGGCGAGCGGTTCTCGAAGATGCTTGGCGTCTTGGAGGAAGAAGGCGATCGTCAGGATAAGCTGAAGCTTGGCGACATGCTTGGGCGCTATCGCCTAGAGGAGTTGTTGGGGCGCGGAGGCATGGGGCAGGTGTACTTGGCTGCACGTGATGATGGCACATTTCAGAAGCAAGTGGCCATCAAGGTGATTCGCCGAGGGATGGACACGGAGGATATTCTCCAGCGTTTTCGGGCAGAACGGCAGGTTT
>CAYYHN010000968.1:0-1831 GCA_964471245.1 uncultured Rhodothermaceae bacterium
CTTCGGCCCCGGTCCCGGTGCCAAACATGATGGGCAACAGACCGAGGATGGTCGTGAAGACGGTCATCAGCTTAGGCCGCACGCGGTCGACGGCCCCTTCTTCGAGGGCGGCAAGGACGGCCGTACGGCTCGTGAGGCGGCCTTCGCGGCGGTAGCGGTTCAGCGCTTCGTCGAGATAGACCTGCATGACGACGCCTGTCTCGGCGGCAAGCCCAGCCACGGCGATGAAACCCACACCGACGGCGATGCTCATGTCGTAGCCAAGCCACACCATCAGCCAGACCGCCCCGACGACGACGAAGGGCAACGTCCCCATCAAGATGAGCGTCTCGCCGAGGCGACGGAAGTGGATGTAGAGCAGTAAGAAGATGAGGGCGAGCGTCAGCGGGATTAGGAAGCGGAGGCGTGCACTGGCGCGTTCGAGGTATTCGTACTGCCCGCTCCAGCGCACCGAGTACCCCGGCGGCAGCGTCATGGCTTCGGCAACCGACTGCCGTGCCATCTGCACATAGCTGCCGATGTCGGTGCCGGGCTGCAAATCGACGAACACCCATGCGTTGGGGCGGGCGTTTTCACTCTTAATCATTGGCGGGCCGTCCGTCAGTTGCAGATCAGCGAGTTGGCCGAGCGGCACCTGTGCTCCTGAAGGCGTCGGCACGAGCACCTGCCGCAGCGCCGCAGGGTCATCGCGCAAGTCACGTGGATAACGAATGTTGACCGGATAGCGCGCTAAACCTTCGACCGTTGCCGTCACGTTCATGCCCCCAATGGCCGACGCAATCACATCTTGCACGTCGCCCGTTGTGAGCCCGTAGCGTGCTGCTTCATGACGCCGTACGTTGATGTCGAGGAATGCACCACCCATAACCCGTTCAGCGTAAACGGATTGCGTGCCCGGTAAGTCGCGCAGGGCGGCTTCGACCTCAGCTCCAAGTTCTTCGAGCACACGGAGGTCAGGTCCCGCAAGCTTGACGCCGACGGGTGTGCGGATGCCGGTCGCGAGCATGTCGGTGCGGGCGCGGATGGGCATGGTCCACGCGTTGGTCAGGCCCGGCAGTTGGAGCGCGGCGTCGAGTTCGGCGATGAGGCGATCCCGCGTCATGCCGGGCCGCCATTGGTCGCGCGGTTTCAGCAGGATCGTCGTCTCGATCATCGACAGGGGTGCAGGGTCCGTAGCCGTCTCGGCGCGCCCAATCTTGCCAAACACGTTGGCGACTTCAGGGAACGCCGCGATGATGCGGTCGGTCTGTTGCAACAACTCCTTGGCCCGCTGCGGCGCGATGCCGGGCAGTGTGACGGGCATGTAGAGCAGGTCGCCTTCGTCGAGCGGCGGCATAAACTCAGAGCCGATCTGAGGCGCAGGTACGATGATGCGGCCGAGCAACGTCCGTTGCAGCGGCAGTAACGTCACCACGAACAGCAAAATGCTCATCAACACGACAAGCCACGGATGCCGCACCGTCCACCGAATCACGGGGCGGTAGCTCCACAGGAAGAACCGGGCCAGCGGATTGCGTGCTTCGGGCCGGATGCGCCCGCGGATGAACGTCACCATCAGCGCCGGGACGAGCGTGACAGCCAGCACGGCGGCAGCCGCCATTGCGAATGTCTTGGGCAGCGCCAGCGGCCGAAACAGCCGCCCCTCGACTTCCTGCAAGGCAAACACGGGCAGGAAGCTCACCGTCACGATCAGCAGCGAGAAGAACAGGCTCGGCCCCACTTCTTTGGCGGCGGTGATCACGGCTTGCAGCCGTTGGCTATGGGCTGTTGGCTGTTGGCTGTTGGGTTCTGTGTCCCGTTCTATTGCGCCTTCCCCGTGCTCCTTGCCCCC
>CAYYHN010000969.1:0-1815 GCA_964471245.1 uncultured Rhodothermaceae bacterium
CCTCCAGCGCGACACGACATACCAGATCGACCTCACACAGTTGCCGGGTGCGTACGACGTGATTCCGCACCACCGCGCCAATGAAGGCGTCGAGCCGGACTCAGGCAAGGCCCGGACGATGTACCCAAGCGGCCCGTACTGGAGTGGCGACGGGCGCTACGCTGTGTTAGTCGTGCGGACGTACGACAACAAAGACCGCTGGATTGTGCAACTCGACCCGGAAAGCGGTGACCTGACCGTCTTGCAACGCGACACCGACGAGGCATGGATTGCCGGGCCGGGCGTGGGCTGGTTTGGCGGCGGCGGCTCCGTCGGCTGGCTGCCCGACAACCGGCATTTCTACTTCCAGAGCGAGGCGAGCGGCTACAGCCATCTCTACGTCGCCGACCTATCAAACGGCCGCGTGCGCCAACTCACCGACGGTGTGTTTGAGGTGTTCAGCCCGCAGGTCTCTAAAGACGGCCGGACGTGGTTCTTCACCAGCAGCGAAGGCTCACCGTTCGAGCGGCATCTGTACACCATGCCCATCGATGGCGGCGACCGCACGCGCCTCACGACCATGTCCGGCAACAACGCTATCGCCCTGCACCCCGACGAGGACCGTATGGCGGTGCGCCGCTCGTTCAGCAACGAACCGCCTGAGTTGTACCTGCAAACGCCGAACGGCGAACCTCAGCAACTGACCGAATCGACGTTGCCGGAATGGGAAGCCTATCCATGGCGTGTGCCTGAAACGGTGATGATCCCAGCATCGGATGGTGCTGAGGTGCCTGCGCACGTCTTTCGGCCGGAGAACCCGAACGGCGCGGCGGTGCTGTTTGTGCACGGCGCAGGCTATCTGCAGAACGTCCACAATTGGTGGAGTAGCTATTTCCGCGAGTACATGTTCCACAACCTGCTGACGGACCAAGGCTACACCGTGCTCAACGTCGACTTCCGCGCATCAGCAGGCTACGGGCGCGACTGGCGTACGGCCATTTACCGCCACATGGGCGGTCGCGACCTGCAAGACTACGTCGACGCCTCACGCTACGTTGACAGCGAATACGGCATCGATCCCGAGCGTGTGTTTATCTATGGCGGCTCGTATGGTGGCTTCATCACGCTGATGGCGCTGTTCACGGAGCCCGAGCACTTCGGCGGCGGTGCGGCGCTCCGGGCCGTGACCGATTGGGCACACTACAACCACACGTACACCTCGAACATCCTCAACACGCCCGTCACCGACTCGCTCACCATCGCCCGCTCGTCACCGATCTACTTCGCCGAAGGCCTCGAAGACCCACTCCTCATCGCCCACGGCGTCATCGACACGAACGTGCAATACCAAGACGTCGTTCGCCTTGCGCAACGGCTCATTGAACTCGGCAAAGAGGACTGGGAGATGGCGCTCTACCCGGTCGAAGGCCACGGTTTCACAGAGCCGTCGAGCTGGACCGATGAATACCGGCGCATCCTCAAGCTGATTCACGAGAGTGTGGGACAATAGTGAGCTCTCGGTTTGTGCTTCGCGGGTGGGTCCTGCGCGGTTGGGTGCTCGCGGCGCTTTCGGATGGGGACTCGGCTGCGCATCATGGGGATGACAACCACCATCTACCATTCACGATCTACCTTTACACTCGAATGAACGCGGCCACCTCGTCGTTCGCCCGCAGCGTTTCTAGCGCCTCGGCGTCGGGACGTTGGGGGCGGTCGCGGTCGCAGGCGACGAGGCAAAGGAAGCCCAAGGGCGCGGTGTTGGTGGCGCGGAACTGGTGCCACGTTAGGGGCGGCACGTAGACGAGATCGTGGAGGCCAAGTGCGTGCACGTGCTCG
>CAYYHN010000970.1:0-1800 GCA_964471245.1 uncultured Rhodothermaceae bacterium
CCAAGACCCGACTAATCGTCTCCGCATCGCCTTCGAACGTTTCATAGAAATCACCCATCCGAAAGAGCAAGATGGCGTTTGGATACCGATCTTTGATCTTGTAATACTGCCGCATCAGCGGCGTTTGGCCTTTGTCTGCTTTTTTGCGTGCCACTGTAGAAAGGATGAGACGGGGGAGGATTCGAATCGCGCAGGCATTTTGTACTGCTGCATCTCAAAAGATCTATAGCAACGCGTTCCAATCCAAGGCAAAGGACCGGAATTCGACGAAAACAGCACAGCTAGGCGTTTGAAGCTACGGAATGCCCTAGAGATGCTAGGGTCGTAACCGTGGTGGGCGCTTGGTCGGGGTTAGCACCGAGGTCCGTGCGCAAGCGTGCAAGTTCAGCAGGCGTATCGACATCGTACCACGTTGGCAGAATGTTGACTTGGGCTTGGCATTCGGCTGCACGTTCTAGTGTGTCCATGAATACATCCGCATGGCTGTACGTCATGTCCTCGAACAACAGCGGGTAAAAATCATTCATCCCCAAAAGGTAATACCCCCCATCTTCGCTTGGCCCGATGCTAATCTGCCGGCGTTCACGCAGGAGGACGAAAGCCTGTTCGACGAAAGCCGAAGGCAACGTGGGATGATCGGTGCCAATGGTTACGAGCGTCGCGTATCGAGCTGCAAAGCTGTCTAGGAATGCGTGGAACATCCGAGCGCCTAAGCCAGCACCTTGCTGATGGTGGACCGTGATGCCATCGAGATCGATAGCTTGATGCAACGAACGCGCGGGTGGATCGAGATAGAGCCGGATGTCTACGTCGAGCGTGCGGTATTGCTGAATTGCATCGTGCAGGAAGGCCGTGTAAAGTTGTGCGGCACCCTCGGCGCCCAATGCTGGAATCAGGCGTGTCTTGACCTTTCCGGGAACGGGGTATTTCGCAAAAACAATAAGCGCAGCGGAATGTCGCATAAGTATGAGGGCGTGGGCTATAAACTGCGCATACGTCGCACAACCTTTGCCAACGTTTCAGTGGCGTAGTCGATGGCTTCCTCAGTGGTATGATAACCCAGCGAAAAGCGCACCGCAGCGCTGGCCGTGGCGCGTGGTTGCCCCATTGCGAGCAACACATGGCTAGGTTCAAGCGCGCCACTTGTACACGCAGACCCTGAAGACGCATACACACCTGCCATGTCGAGGTTCAGGATTAGCATCTCGCCATCCATAGGTTTGTCCTCAACAGGAGGGAAGCTCAGGTGGAGGATATGCGGCGCACTTTGCGTTGGGTTTTCCCAGGGTGTGTTCACCAGATAAGGTACGGGCAAAACGTCGAGCAATTGAGTAGCTAAACGATCGCGCAACGTGCGGACGTACGAAGCACGCAACTCTGCTTCGTGTTGCGCCCGTTCGAACGCAGTGGCAAGGCCGACGATGGCGGCTACGTTTTCGGTACCTGCGCGGCGCTTCCGTTCCTGCGAACCACCACGAATGAGCGGTTTAACCTGTGTGCCACCTCGTACATAGAGCACGCCAACACCTTTTGGACCATAGATCTTATGCCCAGAAAGCGAGAGCAAATCAACCCCGAGCGCATCCACATTGAGCTTGTATAATCCGGCTGCCTGTACCGCATCGGTGTGAAACGGTACCCCGAGGTCCCGGCACTTCGCAGCGTTGCCTGCGACATCTGCAACAACGCCCGTTTCATTATTGGCGAACATCATCGAAACCAAGCCTGTTTGCGCTTCAATGGCGTCGGTCACCTGCTTGATAGAGAAGACACCGTCACATGCTGGTTTGATCAGCGTGA
>CAYYHN010000971.1:0-217 GCA_964471245.1 uncultured Rhodothermaceae bacterium
CTACAGCGTCTCGCTGCCCAAAGTCGCCCCCGACTCGCTCCGCACGCAACGCGACAACGTCCTAACGCCCTTCGCCGAAATCGCCTACGATGGACTCGATCGCGGCGCTTTCCCGACGCAAGGCCAGTACCTCCGCAGCCGAGCCGCCGGTAGCCGAGACGGTTTGGGCAGCACCGCAACCACACTGCGCGGCCAACTCGACTGGCGCGGCTACTAT
>CAYYHN010000971.1:235-499 GCA_964471245.1 uncultured Rhodothermaceae bacterium
CCGCCCCAACTGGACGCTACTGCACCATCTGCAACTCGTAGCCACGGACAGCGACAGGGACCTGAACGTCAATTTTGCCCTCGGCCCCGTCACACTCGGCGGCGTACACCAAGGCTTGCGCACACCGGGCCGCTTCTACGGGCTGAAGGAGCGCGAGCGCATCGGGCGGCACCTGCAAGCACTGATGCTGGGTGTGCAGTACGAGTTTATGCCACGCCGCTACCTGCTCGCCCGTGCCAACGTCGGCAACACGTTCAACAACAA
>CAYYHN010000971.1:509-1799 GCA_964471245.1 uncultured Rhodothermaceae bacterium
GATTCCTACCGACCGCGCATACCTGCTCGGTGGCGGCTTCACCCTTGGTGCTCTCACAGCCGTTGGCCCGATCGAACTAACTTTGGGTGCGAGCAGCGAACGCAACCTCGTCATCGACTTCCGCATTGGCCATACGTTTTAGGAGGCACTGGATCGTCGGCGCTAGTGCGCTTCGGTACCACACTGGACGTGCCTCCAGCATTTCTCAGGGCAGATGGTAGACCGACGAAAGGTTGCAGCCGGAGCGATACGTTGTAATGATTGGTATACGGGAGTAGACTTGCCTATTTTGGCGCCTTTGTTCGCCCGCACCCGTGCTACCTTAACCCTAGGTATACCTCATTGGGTTCGGTTCTAGAAGGACGATAGGCATCCTGTCTATCAAGTCCTTCAACAAGTAGGCTATCCTATGCCCGATGCCGTGCGGCTGGGTAGTCGCTCCCGCCTGATGCTACACCGCTAACACGTACAACACTCCTTCATGGAAATTATCTCGATCTATGGCGTCTGGTTTATTGGCCTAGCCGTTCTTTTTGGCCTATACATGACGTGGGGCATTGGAGCCAACGACGTCGCCAACGCTATGGGTACCTCCGTAGGCTCCAAAGCAATCACCATTAAGCAAGCCATTATCATTGCTGCAATTTTCGAGTTTGCAGGGGTAATCTTGGCAGGCGGCAACGTCACAGAGACCGTCCGAAAAGGCATCGTCGACCCGACACCAATTTTAGATCAACCGGAGATTCTTGTCTTTGGGATGCTTGGCTCCCTGCTTGCTGCTGCCATCTGGCTGATGGTTGCCTCATGGAAAGGATGGCCCGTTTCGACCACGCACTCGATTGTCGGCGCACTGGTCGGCTTTGCCTTGGTTGGCATCGGGCAAGACGCCGTCCAATGGGACAAAGTCAGCCAAATCGTAGCCTCTTGGGTGATCTCACCGCTCACAGGCGGCTTGATTGCACTACTCCTCATGCTGAGCATCCGGTATCTCATCCTTGATACAGAGACCCCGTTTAAAAACGCGCAAAAGTACGGCCCATTCTATGTCTTCCTTGTGGGCTTCCTCATTGCACTTGTGACGCTCTTCAAAGGCCTCAAACACTTAAACATCGACCTGACCATCGGCATGAGCTTCTTTTGGTCGACGGTCATCGGCCTCATAACAGCCCTGATAGGTTGGTACTTTATTCGCAAACGGGAAGACGTTCCAGGTTCAAAGCTGGCAGGTGTCGAGAAAGTGTTTATCCCAATGCAGGTATTTACCGCTTGCGCTATGGCGTTCGCCCATGG
>CAYYHN010000972.1:0-264 GCA_964471245.1 uncultured Rhodothermaceae bacterium
AACCCGGTAGTCAGCTCCTGCCCGTAACCACGACTGAACCACCGCGCACGGCCCTCCCGCATCATAGCGGCCTGAATGTCTCTGGCTATACCGTCCAGCCTTTTGCCATGCAGGCCAACGACGGCACCAGCGTCATCCTCATCAACAAGTACGCCGCAGACCAGACCGTCCGTATCCATCGCCCCGACGGCATGGGCAGCCATGCCCTCTACCGCTTCGACGCCACCCGCCACGCGGCGGCCCTGACACCGCTGGAACAGGGTG
>CAYYHN010000972.1:274-1796 GCA_964471245.1 uncultured Rhodothermaceae bacterium
CGCCATACAAGACCTCCCGTTGCCCGGCCTCAGCGTCACCGTCCTGCACTACACCTTAGCAACCGCGACGGCGCAAACACGAACGGACGAGCTACCTGCCTCTGCCACACTTAGTGCCTTTCCCAACCCCTTTGCCCAGCAGACGGCGCTACACCTCACCTTGGCTACGGCTGATGAAGTTCAGATAGCCATCTACGATGTAGTCGGACGCCTCGTGACAACGCTCGCCCAAACATGGCTGCCTGCCGGACCGCATGCGTTTACTTGGGATGCAACCGCATGGCCACCCGGCATCTACGCAGCACGTCTCACCATCGGCACGACCGTAGGAACCGTACTTTTGGTGCATCAACCCTGAGGAGCATCCTTACTTACCCTACGCACGGTAGAACATGTCAGCGAAATGCTCGGCGTGTTGGTGTCTCTACATGATCTCCAATCCATATCGGTCGTATGCGACGCTGCTTTCCTCAGACACAAACCTACAAATACACGTCATTCCCGCGAAGGCGGGAATCTAGGGCATAGCCCAACAGAAGATATACGCGTGCCCGCTCCATCGTCGCTTTTTGATCGTTGAAAGACGTGTACGGTAGCGGCAGGGACCTGCCACCGATCACGTTTACAGCCTGGATTCCCGCCTTCGCGGGAATGACGCCGTTGATATAGGATGAGGCAAAGATTATTTCATGCAGGTCACCTGCGAATAGATCCTAAGATGTGCGAGTACGCCGTGCCTAACATAAAATCCTCATTCAAGATCAGCCTTCGTCCATGGCTGCCCTATCGTATCTAGCGGATCGTGCTGCGGCCTACGCTCTGCTTCTGGCAACGCTGCAAGCCGCTCTCGCCAACCAAATTCCTCGGCTAATTGCCTATCCTTCGCCAAGTCTATCCGATAAGTCGTAGCGTCCTTATTTGCTGTTTTATCGAGGTAGTCGATACGCTTTTGGATGATGTGCGGCATCCCTTCTACGCCACGTGTAAAGCCATCATTTAGGATTTGGTATTCCTTGCGTCGCCCCTCATGGGTACCATCGATATAAAAGCGGGACCAACGGTCATATGCGTCTGCGATGCCTCCTTCGATAGCGGCTTCCTCTAAGTAGGCTTGAGCCGTGGCTTCATCTCTACGGAAGAGAATAGCCTCTACGCCGAGCCAATGCATCGCAGGGTAATGCTTCAGTGCAGCAGCCTGCTCCAGCAGCACCATAGCCCGCACCGAGTCTTTGCGAAAAGGAGCCCAATAGCCGGACCCAAACCGTAGCCCCATTCCCATTCGATACAGGGCCTCAGGATCGTTGGCAGCCACTCCTGCCTCCAGCGTCACAAGCAATTGGTTTCGCCAATAGGCCGCACGTGTGCTGTCTTTCGTCCACCGGCGCGACCGTTCACCTACCCAAGAATAATACGGCCCAAAGGAGTAGCCGTGCTGATAGTCACGTGCGAGGTAGTGCTGCGCCTGAAAATCACCCATTTCAGCCGCCTTGTGTAGCAGAGATCGTACCTGCCACGGCTTGGT
>CAYYHN010000973.1:0-1786 GCA_964471245.1 uncultured Rhodothermaceae bacterium
GGTCTTCTTGAAACGCTGAGCACTGACCTTGATGCTATCCGCGCCCAAGTCGACGATGGCACCCTTACGCCAGAAGATGCACGCACGGCTGCCGAAGCGGCCAAAGAAGCGACCCAAGATGCTGTGAATGCCCTGCTGGACGCCACACAGCTTGAGATCGTGATGATCCACGATGCCTTGCAAATCCGCCACAAACACATGCAACGGAACCGCCGGGGCGGTCCGGGTGGTAACAATGGCATGGGCCCCAACCGCGGCCAAGGTTAACTTTAGATGCTAAGCTGGACCTCAGCGCTACATGTTGAGGTCCAGCTTCGTGCTCCCAGCCCCAAGAATTGAAACGAGCATGCGTACGCCCTCTTTCAACGATCCGCCGCTACCTGAGGATGACCCTGACCTCAGGCTCGCACGCTACCTGAGCCAGGAATCAGACACGCAACGGCTCCGCTTACTCGATAAGGATGCCGCCTCCGATCCGCTGCTGCACCTGCTAGCGCAAGAGCAGGAGGATCTCGCGTCGCAACCCGTTCTCGCAGAAGCGCGTTCGGAGGCCCTATGGTCACGAATCGAAAAGGACCTCCAAGCAGCCCCAGCCAAGCAACCCAAACCAACCCCGCGTCCTGCCTATCGTCCGACTGCCACGATTTTCTCGTTCCTGACGCCGTCGTTCAAATACGCCTTCGCTGCAATTATTATCGTGCTGATTGGCGTTGTTGCGATCACACAACTAAGCACACCAAGCATCGACCACTTGCCTGTGCTTGCGGAGGCGCAACAAGTTCCCGTCGTGTACGAAGCCCCGGATGGCTCCTCCATTACCCTACGCCCCTACTCCACACTGTTCGATGGTACCAGTGCCCCTACACCCGCCACGTACGCCCTTGATGGCGAAGCGTATTTCGACGTGGCGCACGACCCAAGCCGCACCGTCTCCATTGCTGCAGGGTTAGGCCGCGTTGAAGTACTGGGAACTTCGTTTAATGTGAGCACGTGGGGGCAACAGACGTCGTTGTATTTAGCGGAGGGCAGCGTTCGATTCTCCACAGCCACAGGCACAAATGCTGTCATGGTCACTCCCGGCTTCGAAGTCTTCGCCCAGTTGGATGGCACCATCTCGACACCTACGGCCAGCGAAGGGTTAGCTGCTACAGATTGGCTGCAAGAAGAGATTTCGTTTGAGGCCACAAGCGTTCAGCATGTGATTGCCGAATTGGCGCACCACTTCAATGTGGCTATCGATGTGCCTGCGGAGCGCTTGAATGAGCGGATCTCGGGACGTTTCTTGCTGAATAATCAAGCACGCACCTTCGATGACCTCGGCACTTTGCTTGGTGGCGTCTTTACCGAAACGGCTCCTAGCATGTATCGCTTCGAATAAGCTCGCTCACGCAAACGTTCGTTGATCGCCTATGCGCTGCGTTCGCACGCTCTTTTGGCTTTGCCTCTTTGGCCTCGCTGCAAGTTCCGCACGAGGCCAATTCGCATATGAAGCGCAGCCGCTCACCTCGATCATCGAAGATATTGAATCGCGCACGCCCTATCGCTTCCTCTACCGTGATGCGCTGGTAGCAACCGTATCCGCATCCGCAGCATCCGTCTCGATTCAAGGGGTCCTCGAACGCCTCGACGATTCACTTGGCAATGCAGGCTTGCATCTCCTCATCGATAGCGATCGTTTTCAGATTGTAGTCGTCGAGGCAGAGCACCAACCCAAGGAAGCACCCCCGCTACGCGGTGTGGTCGTCGACGCGGAAACCGGGGGGAGACTTCCTTACGCCACGATTTC
>CAYYHN010000974.1:0-1779 GCA_964471245.1 uncultured Rhodothermaceae bacterium
GATTGCAGCCGTTTCCGAGCCCCTCCCCATCAACTCCAGCTTCGGCTTTAACCTGTTGATCCGCTACGACTGGCAAGCTGATGTCCTCCGTACGGAGGGCGGCACGTGGCGCGCAGACGACTGGACCAACACGACAGCAGCCACTTTCATCGAGGTGAACACCCCTGAAGCGGCGGAAGGGTTGGTATCTCAGATGCAACCGTACCGATTGCTGCAAGAAGCTGCAGCTCCAGAAGTTTCGTTAGGCCCTTACCGGTTTGTGAACCTACGCGATGTGGCGCGCGAATCCTTCGATGTACGCGGTGGCGTGGGCGGCGGCCCGCACCCGGCGGCACTAGTCGTCTTCTCGCTCATCGGCATTTTCCTCATCGCGCTGGCGTGCTTCAACTATATGAACATCGCCATTGCAACAGCCGAGCGACGCTTGAAGGAAATCGGCGTGCGCAAAGCATTGGGCGGTACTCGCAAGCAACTGATCATGCAGTTTCTGACGGAAAACGTGATCCTATGCTTACTGGCGCTGGTAATGGGCGTTGTGCTTGCTCAATTCGCCTTCCTGCCCGGCTTCAATGCCCTGTTTAGCGATGGCGGTGCAGCATTATCGATGAACTACTTCAGCAATAGCGGATTGTGGTTGACGCTATTCGGATTGCTCGTCGTAACAGGCCTTTTTGCGGGTGCGTATCCAGCGCTCTACATCTCCTCGTTCAAAGCCATCACCATCTTCCGTGGTCGCCAAGCCCTTAAAAGCGGCTCGATCTTTACCCGTGCCTTGCTCACGGTTCAGTTCATGCTCGCCTTCATCACCATGATCGCAGGCGTCGTGTTTGCCTTGAATGCCCGCTACCAAGCCAACATCGACTGGGGCTACCCCGGCGAGCATCGGATGGGCCTTTCGATGGAAGCGGGCCATCAGTATGCTGCGTTGCGCGAAGCCATGCTGCAAAACCCCGATGTGCTTTCAGTGGCTGGCTCGCGTCAACATGTCGGCCGCTGGTTCAATGGCAACACCGCCGAAATTGATGGCGAGGCCGTCGAGGTAGCGTATTTCGATATCGGTTGGGACTACCTTGAAACGATGGGCTTGCGCTTAGAAGCAGGCCGCTTCTTTGACGAAGCCCGGGCCTCAGACCAAGGCAGTACCGTTGTCATTAACCAGACCATGGCTGACCGTTTAGATGGTGAAACGGCGCTTGGCCAGACAATTCGCATGGACAGCACGAACTACGAGGTCATTGGCGTCGTGGCCGATGTGCACTACACCTCGTTCTTCTCCCCTATTCGGCCGTCGGTCTTTCGGGTTACCGATGAAGCAAATTTCTACACGATGGTCGCGCACGTGGCTGCTGGAAAAGGGCGCGAAACGGCAGCGTTTATGGAGGCAACCTGGAAGGAGCTCTATCCCCATGCACCCTACAATAGCTTTTTCCAAGATGAGGTCTTCGAAAACTTCTACCGCGAAAACGACAATATCACACGCCTCTTTGTCTTTGTCGCCCTTATGGCTTTGTTGATTTCGTGCATGGGGCTCTTTGGACTGGCAGCCCAGCACATGGCACAGCGGACTCGCGAATTGAGCATCCGCAAAGTGCTCGGTGCATCCACGGCTCACCTGACACGCCTTGCCAATAAACGCTTCTTCCTCCTGCTTGGCCTTGCCGCAGCCTTGGCGGGTCCCCTAGCATGGTTCGGGCTCGATGCTTTGCTGGGCTCTGTGTACACGTACCGCCTCCCCCTTGGCCCACTGCCATTTCTGCTGGCCTATGTGCTCGTATTCAT
>CAYYHN010000975.1:0-1766 GCA_964471245.1 uncultured Rhodothermaceae bacterium
GGACTCCATTCGGTCCATGTACCATGTGGGCGGTTGTTCTGAAAGGGAATGCGCATTCGCATTTGGCCGTTGGGATGCCACATTTGATGCTGCGTGCGCTGTCCTGCCGCATACGTATCAGCGCTCTTCGTACCATTGCTCCACGAGGTCCACGTGCCCACGCGCAGGCCGTTTTCCATCTGCCCTTCTAGCACGCCGGGTTCTTCGACGGCTCCGGTGTAGGGTGTGGTGCTGTCCGCTGCGTAAAACACGCCGTCGCGCTCTTCTAGCTCATTCATCGTGACGGACTGCGCATGCAGCAGCCCAGCGCTCCCCATCAGCAGGAGCCAAATAAGTATTTGTTTCATAGATTTAGGGGCCATTGGCCGTTAGCCGTTGGCCATTGAGTTGCTGTGGCAAAGGGCTTGGGGTGTGGGGACGATGAACCATCCACCATCCACTAATCCTCCAGTGCGGTGTTGATGAAGGCGGCCCATTGATCGAGCTCGAAGGGGTCCCAGACTTTGGCGAGGTCGGCTTGCGCAGTGGCTTGGTCTTCGTTTTGCGCTAACAGGCGGTAGAGGTAAACAAATGCCGAGACGCGCATGTTGGCAAAACAATGGACGAACACCTTGCGGTCTTTGTTGGCTTCCATCACGTCGAAGAACAGCTGGAGGTCGCGTGGGCTAGGATCTTGCCACGAGACGGGAATATGGACGTACGTCATGCCTTCCTGCACCACGAGGAAGCCTTCGAGACCATTGCGTTCTTCGCTAGCGGGCGCAAGGTTGACGATGACCTCAAACCCGGCCTCATTCAGCAGCGGGATGTCATCGTAGCTGATCTGGCCAGAGGTTGAGAGGTCGTCGGAGATCTCGACAAAGTTGTAGATCTCATTGATCTGCGCCATCACGTCGGCGTCGGTCATGTCTTGGGCCATAGCAGAAATGGGAAGGAGGAGCAAGGCGGCGAGCAGCAGCCCGAATATGCGTCGATGCATGTGCTGTATGAGGTTGGTTGGTGGCGGAGAAATTAGGTTGATTCCAAATCTGATCATTGCCATGTGGGGGCGGCGTAACAGCAACTGGGAGAAATCCGTAGCGCTTGCATCTGCACCTTAATGCTATTGGTTATGATAGAATCGCTTTTGAACTGGATGCTTCCATTTTCGGTTGTCGTTGCTGTGCTGCTCATTGCTGTTCAGTCGTTTCGGCTTCAAAGAAGACGAACATTGCAAAGGCAAAAGAACGCTCGGTTGCTTCGAAACATGAACGGCAAGAAAGGAAGCTATTCGTTTCAGTCAGCACAATCGTTAAAGCGAAATCCATTCTACCAGCGAAAGGCAACGATACGACATAGACGTAATTCCATTCCGGGCGGAGATATAGGGCCAACAACGTCAATCTAGACATGCTGTACTCCTGATATCTGTTCAATGCGTTTCTCACGGAGGAACCACTTTATTCGTTTAGGCAAAGCTAAAATCTGCTCGATGCCTATTGATCTTATGCCAGTCCATGGCGGATGATGCCCGTCATCACGTCAACAAAATGGTCGAGTTCGGGCAGCGTCGTGTAGAGGCTCGGCGAGACACGGATACCTGCCACGGATGGATGCCGAATGGGACGCACGATGATGCGGTGACGATCCCACAGATGATCGCGTAGTGCGACGGGATCGAGGCCATCGACGGCGATGGTCGCAATACCACCGGAGAACGCGGGCTGCTGGCTCGTAAGGAGTTGTACCCGATCATGGGCGAGCAGCGGTGTAGGGAAAGAAGTGTA
>CAYYHN010000976.1:0-1766 GCA_964471245.1 uncultured Rhodothermaceae bacterium
CCCTTTCTGGCGAGAAAGGTGCGTCCACTGGCGCGTCAGACGGGTACGGAGGTAGTCGAGTTGGGCGAGTTCTACTTGCGTTTTGGCCGTAGCCGTCTTGGCACGGGTCGCAAAGATGTCGAGAATGAGCGCTGAGCGGTCGAGCAGCTTGCACTTGAGTTGTCGCTCAAGATTTCGAATCTGGATGGGGGAAAGGTCGTCGTCGAAGATGACCAAGTCGGTCTTACGTTGGCCAACGAGTTCCTTCAACTCCTGTACTTTGCCACGCCCGATATAGGTGCTGGCATTGATGCGGGACAGCGCCTGCGTCACGCGATCGGTAACGTGCGCGCCAGCCGTATCGGCTAGCAACTCCAGTTCGTTGAGTGAATCCTCAACATCCCAACGAGATTGATCGGGTCGAATGACGCCGACGAGAATGGCCGCTTCGGATTTCTTGGTCTGAGCAGTCGTATACAAATAGAAATAAGGAATGGGATGAAACAGCGACGCCGCAAGCCATGCTGCAGACGTCGGATGAGCGGCCTGCAGGCTAGGAGCACGTGGCTGCCTCAGGCATCATCCTTCGAGCGCTTTTTGGGCCGCCCCGAAGGACGGTTGGTCAGCTCGAAGCGCGTATCGAGCTTGTATGTGACCAAATTGCTGAACGCTAATTGGTGCCGCGCGGGAACAACGAGTTCCATGCGGCTGCGTTGGCCTTTATGATCGATGTAGAAAAAGACGAATTGATGATCGTGCTCTCTCTTAGTTTCAAAATAATCAACGATGGCTCCCCACGCTACTGCTTGGTCGGCTTGGTTCACGTTACGAATGATGCCGTATTCCGTTACAACGATCGTCTGCGCCGTCATCACCGAGACAAACCAGAACATCCCACCCATGAGGTAGCCGAGGAAAACGGCTTGCCACGGATGATCCAGCCAGATGGCTGAGATGCACAATCCAAACACGATGGTTAAGAACACCGTCGGCCAAACCGGCAGGCCCGCAAGCCGCCCAGTGGACCAACTGAATCGTACGGCGGTGATGCGGTGGCGGTTGGCCAGTGTCATCAGCATCAGCAGTGTGGTCACGGCGATGAAGCCGAAAACCAACACGGCATGCGCCGTCTGAATCAGGTTAGCAAGGGCAGAGTAGTCCATGACGGATGATGACGGAAAAGCAGCGAGCAAGTGAAACGCACCTGCGTAGGCAATTGGGCTGAGTTGTTACACGCAGTGAAAGACATGGGGCAGAACTTCATGCAGAGGCGGCTTCAGGACGCCATTGCCGTGCCACAACCATTTCAGCAACCAAAAACACCAACGCCATCAGCAGTAAGACGTTCCATACCTCTACACCAGTTCGTTCAGTATTTAGAGCCGCTAATACGCCCTCGGGGCCTGTTTCACCTACTTCCAGCACACGAACGGGCACGCCAAGTTGCACTTCAAGGGCTTCGGCGGCATCGGTCGTCGCTACAGCACGGAGGTCCGACTCCCGGCTGTCGAGGTTGAACGCAACACGTCGTATCACATTGTCCCCCTCTTGAATGGCGTAGACGCCGGGCGTTGCCACAGCCGCGTCGGTCTGCACGAGAATTGCACCAAAGAGGTTGCGCTGCTCTGGTGTGAACGCCTCACCATCCGGCGCAACAAGTAGCAAGGGTGCATCACCCGTTTCTGCTGCAAGGCGCAATTCGCCGGGCTCTCCAACCGTGAGTTGCTCACCGAAAACGGCCTCGTTGGCCGAGAGATAGTAGAGCGTGCGGTAGAGCAGTGGGATGA
>CAYYHN010000977.1:0-1765 GCA_964471245.1 uncultured Rhodothermaceae bacterium
GTTTCACTTGGCGCAGCGATTCCTCACCCGTCACGTACAGAATCCGCTTGTTCGGAAGGTACTTGCCTAACTCGGTCATCAGTGTACTCTTACCAATGCCCGGATCACCGGCAATAAGCGTAAGCGCGCCCAGCATAATGCCACCTCCCATCACGCGGTCGAACTCGGCCACGCCCGTCAGGAGCCGCGATTCCTTTTCGAGTTTGATCTCGCGCAGGGGGAGCGGCGTCGTGTCGCCCATGCGCACACCCGCCATTGAGGGCACCCGTGCTTTTACTTCGGCACGGGGCTGCTCCTCAATAAACGTATTCCACTCGTGGCAACTTGGACATTGCCCCATCCAACGCGGGGCGACATGGCCACACGATTGACAGACGAAACGGGTGCGGGCTTTTGCCATGCTTATAGTTTAGAAGGGTTGGGACACGAAGACGCAACGTGTTTTATTGCTGAGGTCAAGTCGTATGTGTAACCATCGTGTCTTGGTGCCTTTGCGGCCGAATTTATACCGTGCCAGAAGATACCGAAAGGTTGTGACATGTATCTGTCATGCATGCGATTGCGAAAAAGCGCTTCCCACAATTTGCAAGTTGCATACACGGCCGCGTTCTGCTAGTTTTCGCGCCATTGTTGGTTGGTAGACCGCTGAGCCTCTTGTTATGTCAAGTGAGTAGGTCATCAAAAAAGGGATCGTATGAACGAAGCTGAGCATTCTTGGTCGAGCGCGGAACTGGATCGCCTCAATGACCATTTTCGGCACGAATCCCCACGTACGTTGTTGGCTTGGGCGCAGCGTACGTTTGGAACGGGGTTGGCCTTGGGGACGGGCTTTGGTCCCTCGGGCATTGTGCTTATGCACATCGCTGCTTCGCTACGGCCTACGCCGCTCGTCTTCTATCTCGAAACCGACCTACTCTTTCCCGAAACGTACGCGTTGCGCGATCGCCTGTCAAAACATCTCCGGCTTGATTTTCACGCGGTTCACTGCGGCATTGATCTCGACACACAAGCCAACGACCAAGGCCCTGACCTCTGGGCACGCGACTCCGATTCGTGCTGCGCGCTTCGCAAAGTCATGCCGCTGCGCCGCTTTCTCCAAAGCCGAAGCGCTTGGGTAACGGGTGTGCGCCGTGACCAAGGTGGGGCACGTGCCAACACACCGCTCCTCAGTTGGCATCCGACCTACAAAGTACTCAAGGTAAACCCCCTCGCACATTGGACGCGTGACGATGTGTGGGGCTACATTCGCCTGCATGAATTGCCCTATAATGA
This sequence comes from uncultured Rhodothermaceae bacterium, assembly GCA_964471245.1. Taxonomy (GTDB): domain Bacteria; phylum Bacteroidota; class Rhodothermia; order Rhodothermales; family CAYYHN01; genus CAYYHN01. Next base: position 1,273 of record CAYYHN010000977.1, read on the forward strand.
TCTTCACGACCAAGGCTATCCAAGCATTGGGTGCTGGCCGTGCACGCAGCTGGCCGCTGCAAACGACAGCGAACGTGCCGGACGCTGGGCAGGGCAAAGCAAGACCGAGTGTGGTATCCATACGTAGAGCTGGCAAGGTCCCATTACACGTTCGGGTAATGCAGATCTAAATGGGGGCGCATGCTGTTTCTAGGCTTGCGACGAACGGCGCAACTATCCCGAGTCGCTAACGTCGTACGCAGGCATGAAGCCAGAACAGGGCTGTCCTCAACCAACCAGAGAAGGTGCTAATATGCTGTATCGCTGCTTTGGCCTGCTGTTATTGTGCTGCTTTGCACTCGTTTCTGAGGCGCAGCCTGTGGTGCTTCAAATCGATACGGCACCGCTGGGAGAACTGCCGGGTGATGCCATTGTGGGCGCTCGCGGCAATACGGCTCCGTTGGCATGGGATCAGTCGATAGCGCTGGAGGATGCGGATGGCGATGGTATCTAC
>CAYYHN010000978.1:0-1765 GCA_964471245.1 uncultured Rhodothermaceae bacterium
CAAGCTCGAGGTTGGTGCTGGGATTGACCGTGTTGGGGTAGTGCCGCGGCAGCGCGAAGTTTGTGGGCACGGTGTCGTCATCGCGTTCGATGTCGGTGGTCGTGTTGCGAGTCAGCTTGCGGACCGTCACGTTGGCAGCAGCATCCCACAGCACGGTATAGGCTGTGTTGCCATCAGGCGAAAAGCTGATGCCACGCGCTTTGGCAACGCCAAGATCAGCAATATCATCCAGCGGGTGCTTCAGGCTATCCATAACCGCGTTGGTAGCAGGATCGATGGCGTAGTAGGTCAAGTTCGACTCAATCGCTGCATATTGCCCGTCTGGGTTGGCACCAGCAGCCGGGGCATTACTGATCCAAATGTTGCCCGATACCGGATGGCGCACCATCGACTCGGAGACAATCCCACGGAACAGCGTGTCAGCCGCACCAAACGGATCGAATTCGCTCGATCGCGTGTACTTGTAAATTGCTTGGTTTGAATAGCCTGCCCAGAAAATGGTATTACCATCTGCTGATACTTCAAAGCTACGTGAGAACCCACGTGAGGTGTCGACTGCGTTTTCGAGGAAGTTCAAGCCAGCATCGTAGAGTTGAATCGGTGTGCCCGGCACAACGTTGGCGACAAAGATGTTGCCGTTGGCGTCTACACCCGGTGCACTCAGCGACCCACCAGCAACGTTAGCCTTGGTCATGCCTTCGCCTGTCTGGTGGTTGATGCGATAAATATCGCCACCGCCTGTTGCGACAAGGATGTTGCCTTCATGGTCGCGACGCAACCCACGAAGGTTTGTAAACAGCGTATCCGTCACACCGCCAACCGTAACCGAGAACATCGGTGACATGCTGTGAGCAGAGCCGTCAGGGTTGTAGATGTAGAGTTGACGTGAGGAGATAACGGCACCGGAGGCATCCTTGGCGGTATCGCCAGAAGCTGGATCGACAATCGGCCGTGACGCCCATGGCTGCACCCAGACCTTGCCTTCGCCATCGACGGCGATGCCGTGCATGGCTTCACGCCATGTGTCGGCGTCGGGGAAGCCGCCGGCATCAATCCACGTCTGGGCTTGGGCCAAGGATGGCACCATCAGGATGGCCAAGAGAGCCAGTAACAGTTTGCGCATGTGTAAAACCTCTTTGGGGTTGGTTAGGTTTGTGTACGACTCAACATGAGTAGCACACGTGATGAGATATAGGGGTGGTGGAAAGGGAATCGTTAATATAGTCTTCACATTTGATTAACGCACGCCTTCACGTCGCGTATTGATGCGAACGAGGTCGGGCAACGTTGGCCCATCAGCACCAGCAACGCTACCTTGCGTCATGTACAAGAAGGGCGTGCTGCCCCATGCAAAATACGCTGCGGACGGGCTGAGGACGCCGGGATACAGCGGAGCCGCTGAACCATCCGACGTTACCAAGGTGATGGGATCGCTGGCGTCGCTGCCCACAAACAGGTCGCCGTTCGTCGCCACAGCTAAGTCGAAGACGCGCGTGTTGGCCTCGGCATTGTCCGAAAAGGCATAATGCACCGTGCCGGGTGTCGCCAGATCGCCGCCTGCGATGGAGAACCGCCAGATCGTATACACGCCGTCATCTTCGATGCTCGCATACATGGTGTCGCCAATGATGGCGATGGCGGTGACGGCAATCGTGTTGGGAAGATCATTCAGCGGGTAGGCCGTAATGCTGCCGCTAGCGTCGGCTTTGTAGATGCTAATCGGATCGGTGTCACGCGTGCTGCCTCCAGCGGCCCAGAGGTTGCC
>CAYYHN010000979.1:0-532 GCA_964471245.1 uncultured Rhodothermaceae bacterium
TAAACCGTGCGGCCTTGTCGGCGGAGTCGGAGTAGATGACGCCGCCGACTTGCATCTCGCCCGACTTAGTGCGCGTGACGAGCCGTTGGTTTGCCACAATGCCCACGCTCCAGCCATCAATGCGCGCGTAGCCTGTCAGGATCGATTGACCGTAGCCTGCTTTGTACTCGGTCCATGTGTCGGCGTCAATGATGCGGGCGAGAACGTCGCGCACGTCGTACGGTTGGTTACCGCTCTCTGGCATCAGGCCGTAGATTTCTTCGGCAGAAAAGGCAGGTGCAACGGATTCGTTGCGGTTGAAGCCGAAATGCGGTCGCGGTCCAAGCTTATCAACCAAGTCGCGGATGGTGGCCAAGCACGTAGCGTCGTCGGGCATCTGGTAATCCGTCACGCCCGAGATCTGTGAATGCGTCTCCGCACCACCCAGTGTCTGGATGTCCACGTCCTCGCCAATCGCCGCCTTGACAAGGAACGGCCCTGCCAAAAACACCGACCCCGTGCCATCGACGATCAGCGCTTCGTCGCTCATGAT
>CAYYHN010000979.1:556-1765 GCA_964471245.1 uncultured Rhodothermaceae bacterium
CGCCGCCAGCCACGCAACTGCCCATGATGGCGGCGATCTGCGGAATGCCTTTGCTGGAGAGGACGGCGTTGTTGCGGAAGATGCGACCGAAGTGCTCTTTGTCCGGGAAGATTTCGTCTTGCTTGGGCAGAAAGACGCCTGCCGAGTCGACGAGGTAGATGATGGGGACGTGGTTTTCGAGTGCGATCTCTTGGGCACGCAGATTCTTTTTGGCCGTGATCGGAAACCACGCGCCTGCCTTCACCGTGGCGTCGTTGGCGACGATCAGACAGAGGCGGCCGCTCACATGGCCGAGGCCCATGACCGTACCTGCTGCGGGGCAGCCGCCTTCGGCGTCGTACATGCCATCGCCTGCGAAGAGGCCAAGTTCAAGGAAGTCGTTGGCGTCATCGAGTAGGTTGGCGATGCGCTCGCGGGCGGTCATTTTGCCGCGTTTGTGTTCACGGGCGATGCGCTTCTCGCCCCCGCCGAGTTGAATCTTAGCCGCACGCGTTTGCCAGTCTGCTAGGAGTTCGGCGTAATTCGTTTGGCGGCGGCCATAGCTGCCTTTTTGAGTCGGGGCCTCGTTGCCGAGGGAAGAAACGGAAGAGGTCGTCATATACGCTACGCCACGGGGATGTGGCTGTTGATTCGCGAGAAAAGCGGTTCCAGAAGCCACGAAGGTAGGGTGTGTATCAAAAAAAGTCCGGCCTTGTGGACCGGACTTTCTGTGAAACCTTGCCTCAGTTTCGCGGGTAGCGCAGGGATCTGTATCGGTCTACAGGAATGCGCTCAGCTTTTGCATAATTTCTAGGCGTGGTTCACCTGTCTTCGTGTGGATGAGTTCAACCATACGGTTCAGGTTGCCACGAGCCCGCTTCATCTCCTTGTCTCCAAACTCGGCATCAGTCCAGATCGATTCAATCTGGTTTTTCATGCGGGCCCAATTTTCGTTCATGCGACGGGTTGCCATAGTTCTCCTCCTGAGATGCCTGAATTGGTGGTGGTTCTTTTTTCACGGGTCCTTGGGGAGCAAGTTCCGATTTTGTGCCCCATTGGGCCAAAACAGGTGCAACTGAGGAGGTTCAAACGGCCCAAATACGCAGATTTAACTACGTACAAGCGCATATTGCGTCCACAGCATCAAAACAACAACGATCAGCCAAAGCAAATGACCGATTCCTGTGACCATACTAATACGTTTTTGAAAGGACGTTCCGTCCTCATTCG
>CAYYHN010000980.1:0-1760 GCA_964471245.1 uncultured Rhodothermaceae bacterium
CAGCTCGGCGAGAACGTGGCACTACCCAATGCAAGCGTCCGCAACGACCTGCCGCCCGTGCCTCTCGACGTGCTGCCGCAGCGCCGTCCGGGCCTCAACCCATTCCGGCCACTTATTGCGCATACGTTGCCGCCTAATACATACAACCGAGTCGACGTGGAAGAAGCTAAACTCATCTCCATCGTCTCAGGCGAGGGCATCTTCGAGTGGGATGGGCAGCTACACGCCTTGGGTGTTGGTGACCAAGTCTACCTCGGGGAGGTCGTCGCCGTCGATGCCACCGATGGTATCGTACGCGTCCGCCTCAACAAGGGTGGTATCATCGACGAGATTGAACATGAATTGGCTGTCGGAGAGCAATTCCGCCAAGCCCAGGGCCTTACACGACTAGCGCCCATCAACCGCAACTGATTACACACACACCGACACTCGCGGTTTGGATTGCGACCACTGCATGACCATATCCGTGACGATCCGCATAGTAAGGTATTGAACATGAAACGCCTCAACGCTCGCGCTGTAATCTTCCTCGGCACCTTGGTGCTGGGTCTGTGTTGGGCTCCGCCCTCGCTGCTGGCCCAAGACCGTCCGCCCGAACGTGTAATTCGCTCGTACATTCCTCCAGACGAATTGGTATCGTTCTTACCAACAACGCCTTTTGATCAGTTTGTGATGATGATCGACCCCGTGTTCCAGCGTGTTACGGGCAAACAGATCATCGATCCAGAAGGACGGACAGAGGTCATCAGCGTGCCCGTTTCGGGGATGCACTTCTTGGATGCCTTCGAGATGATCTTGCAACTGAAAGGCTTGAGCTACCGCGAGACGGATCGGTTCTTCCTCATTGAGGAAGCCCCAGTCATTCAGCCCAGCGAATTGGGCAACGCCCCGCTCGGCCCAACGGATTTTGCTGCAGGACCTGCTGGCCCGATGGAAGGGTTCGCTGGCGATGAAGGGCCAGCCAGCCTAGACTCCCGTGAAATACGCATCAGCGCCATCCTGTTCGAGCTCAATCACAATCAGATTCGTGATATTGGCCTCGACTGGAGCGCGATTTTGGGTGAAGGCCAAAATGAGTCCGCTGCGGGGGGCGCGTTTGGCGAGAGCGCAGGTGGACAGCAACAACTGCGCGGCGGCCTCGACTTCTTCCTGCGTACCGACAACCTGTTCGATGGCATCGATAACGTCATCAGTGCGCCGGACGTGGTGAACTTTTCGGACTTGGCTAGCTTCTTCCGGCTTGTCGAAGAGAATGGTGCAGGCGAAACCATCGCCAGCCCATCCGTTACTGTGCAAAGCGGACGCCAAGGCGACCTGCAAGTCGGCACCGACATCCCGGTGCAAATCCGCGACTTCGCAGGCAACACCGTCACGCAGTTTCAGCGTACCGGCATCATCATCCGCGTCACGCCGACGCTCATCGAAGAAGCCCTTGTCGACACTGTAGGTGCACCGTCGCTTGAATTTGTGCACCTTGATGTAGCCGTTGAAAAGTCAGGTGGCCGTACGTCTTCAGCAGGTGTTATTATCGATCGCAGTTCGACTACCACGCAGGTCATGTTACTCGACGGAGAAATGACCAATATTGGTGGTTTGTACACCAATGAGGAGTCCGTCTCACGTCGAGGTGTTCCAATCCTGAAAGACTTACCTGGCTGGTTCTTAGGTCTACGTTATGTATTTGGCCGTACCGTTACCACGACTGTGCAAAAGGAACTGGTCATCATCCTCCAGGTCGAGATTGTGGATCCACTCGAATT
>CAYYHN010000981.1:0-1752 GCA_964471245.1 uncultured Rhodothermaceae bacterium
CCGCCATTCGCATACTGATACATCGGATCCTGTTCGCTGGAAACCGTTCCGTCTGCACACCAATGACCTCGATATTGGGCTTGAGCGCCTTCGCCGCAACGGCGATGCCACTGATTAATCCTCCACCACCTACGGGGACAATGAGCACGTCGAGGTCGGGGTGTGCAGCAAGCATTTCGAGGCCGATGGTGCCTTGGCCTGCCATCACCAGCGGGTCATCGTACGGATGGACGCGCACCAGTCCCTCCGTTCTCATCAGGTGCTCGGTCACTTCCTGTGTCTCGTCGAACGTCTTGCCATGCAGCCGCACCTCGGCCCCAAACGACTGCGTCCGCGCGACCTTGACGTACGGCGTGTGCTGCGGCATGACGATGACGGCTCGGATGCCGAGCCGCTGCGCATGGTAGGCTACACCTTGCGCATGGTTGCCCGCCGATTGCGCAATGACACCGCGCATGCGCTCCTCTGGCGAGAGTGCTTGCAGCTTGTTCAGCGCGCCCCGCTCTTTGAAGGAGCCCGTGAATTGCAGGTTTTCAAGCTTGAGGACAACGTCCGCCCCTGTCAACGCAGAGAGCTTGCGCGATGTCGATGTCGGTGTGACGGCTACATGACCGCGCAGTGCTTCAGCGGCCGCTTGGACATCGGGCAAGGAAATGGACACGTCTTGGCTAGTGGTCATGCACTACTCCAGCGAGAGTTCTTGCACGCGCAATTCTGCTGTATTCAGGCGTGCCTCACAGAAACGGGCAAGATGTACGCCTTCTTCGTACTTGGTCAGCGCCTCGTCCAAGGGCAGCACATCGTTTTCGAGCGCCGCGACAATGGCTTCGAGCCGTTTCAGCGCGTCCTCGAATGTGAGGTCTTCGGGTAGTTCAGGCATGGTTTGAGGTTTGAGGTTTGGGAGGATGGGAGTGTGGGAGGTTGGCCGTGTTGTTTTGCAGAGACCCAACAGCCAATAGCTAAGAGGGCGTTGAGGTTTTGGATTCGCAGGCGAGCGGCGTGAGATGGCGAGGACAGCCGGGCGCGTTTTGTGAGTTCGTAGCAGCGCTACGGGCACGCAAAAGAAGCCGGGATAGACCGCCAGATCACCTCGCGCAGCCCGAAGTCAGAATCCTCAACGCCCTCTAACAGCCCCAAACCGTACAAAGTCTAAGTTTGGGCGAAGAACGTATCGTGGGGACACAATATCCTGCCCTTCGCTTTTAATTGCGCGCCCTTATCAGGGAATTCAGCAACTGTCTCGGCTGTATGAGCGGCCGACGCATCATCCAAGAGCTACAACGATAATATGGATCTCGGACTTCAGGGCAAGGTTGCCCTCATCACCGGCGCGAGCCGGGGCATTGGCAAAGGCATCGCAGCAGGTTTGGCTGCTGAAGGTTGCAAACTCGTCATCTGTGCGCGCGGCGAAGAACGCTTGCAAGCCGCTGCCGACGAACTCCGTGCCAACGGAGCCGAGGTCGAAGCAGTTGCGCTCGACATCACAGCCGCTGGAGCCGCCGACCAACTCGTGGATGCCGCCGTGGCTAGGTTTGGGCGCGTCGATGTGCTGGTGGGCAACGTGGGAGGCAACCGGCGTGGTGCATTCGAGGATGTGTCAGATGAGGATTGGGAGGCAATCATCAACCTAAACTTGACCTCGCACATCCGCACTAGCCGAGCTGTCGTCAAGCAGATGAAGGCGCAAGGTGATGGGGGCGCCATCATTTTCATCACCTCGATCTTTGGCCGCGAAGCTGGTGGCAAAGGCTT
>CAYYHN010000982.1:0-1749 GCA_964471245.1 uncultured Rhodothermaceae bacterium
GCCTAGGCCTATTCAAACCAAGAAACGTCTCAGAACGAGAGGAAACCCCAGAAAGATCGATGCGCATTCTCATTACGGGAGCCGGTGGCTTCATTGGATCTCATTTGGTGGAATGGTGTGTGGAGCACGGACATGACGTCCGCGCTTTTGTGCGGTACAACTCCAATAACCATTGGGGCTGGCTCGAACAATCGCCTGTCAAAGACGCCATTGAGGTGGTCCGTGGCGATGTGCGCGACTTCGACAGCGTGCATCAAGCCACCGAGTCCGTCGACACCATATTTCATCTGGCCGCACTGATCGGCATCCCCTACTCCTACGAGTCGCCGCTCGCGTACATCCGCACCAACATCGAAGGCACGTACAACATTTTGGAGAGTGCACGGCGGCGCGAGACGGGCCAAGTCCTTGTGACCTCGACGAGCGAGACGTACGGTACGGCGCAATATGTGCCCATCGACGAGAAGCACCCGGCGGTGGGCCAGTCGCCCTATGCAGCGACCAAGATCGGCGCGGACCAAATTGCGTTGAGCTACTACCGCTCGTTTGGTTTGCCGGTGAAAGTCGTACGCCCCTTCAACACCTACGGCCCGCGTCAATCTGCACGTGCCATCATCCCGACGATCATCAGCCAGTTGCTAGCCGGGGCGAACACCATCACGCTCGGTAACCTGCGCCCGACCCGCGACTTCACCTACGTGCGCGACACTGTGCAGGGCTTCTATGCGATTGCCGAAGCAGACGGCTTAGTTGGCGAGGCGACGAACATCGGGATGAACGAGGAGATTACGATGGGCGACCTCGCGCATTTAATCGCCGACCTCGTGGGGACCGATGTCGAGATTCGCACCCACGACGAGCGCGTGCGGCCCTCGGCCAGCGAGGTGGAGCGGCTGCGGTGCGCCAACGACAAGCTCGTCGCGAAGTCAGCATGGCAACCCAACTTTTCCCTACGCGAAGGCCTTGCTGCGACGATCGAATGGACCAAGGCCAATGTCCATCATTTCAAACCGGAACGCTACACGACCTGAGAAGCCATGACAGCTGTAATCCTAGCCGGTGGCAAAGGCACCCGGCTTCGTCCCTACACCGTGAGTCTCCCCAAGCCGCTGATGCCTGTGGGCGACCGCCCAATCCTTGAGATTGTCATCCAGCAACTCAAGAAAGCAGGCGTCCGGCGCGTCATTATTGCCGTCGGATACCTCGAATCGCTGATTCGCGCCTACTTCGGCAACGGCCGCCGCTTTGGCGTGGAGATCATCTATTCATCGGAGCACGAACCACTCGGCACCGCGGGTCCGCTGAACCTCATCGCCGATATGCTCGACGACACGTTCTTCTTCATGAACGGCGACGTGCTGTCTAACATTGATTTCAGCGCCATGCTCGACTTCCACCGTAGCGAAGGTGCACTTGCGACCATCGGGTTGACGCAGCGGACGGTGAACATTGATTTTGGCGTAGTTGAGATAGATGAGGCACGGCGCTTTGCTGCATGGCAGGAGAAGCCGACCCTTGGCTACCTCGTCAGTATGGGCGTCTACTTGTTTGAGCCACTGGTGATCGAGCATCTGCCCATGGGCTTCTTCAACGTGCCTGAACTGATTGAGCGGCTGGGCGAAGAAGACGAGCTGGTGAAAGGCTACGTGCACGAAGGCTTCTGGCTCGACATCGGGCGGCCCGATGACTATGTGAACGCCTGCGGGATCGTCGAGCGCAACGAGGTGTGCTTTGTCTAAACGCGGCGCG
>CAYYHN010000983.1:0-1748 GCA_964471245.1 uncultured Rhodothermaceae bacterium
TCATGACGTTGCGACAGACGATGATCTGGAATGGCTTCCGGAAGCGGAACTGCCGGTTCATCAGGTTGAAGCGCCGAAACGTTACCTCGCTTCGCAGCTCTGGGGCGACTTGCCACATGCCATCGTGTTGCTTCTTGAAGTACCGATGCCGCCACACGGGCGGCAACTTATCAAGCAGGCGAGGTGCATAGCAGCCACGCTGCCCACGTTGCAGTGCCGACGTGGCAATGTCCGTTGCCAAGACGCCTGCTTGCCAGAGCGGGTAGTCGTTGCCGAAGTAGTCCATCAGCACCATGACGAGCGTATACGCTTCTTCGCCGCTCGAACAGCCTGCACTCCAGATGCGCAAGTCCTTGTCACCAGAGCGCCGCAGGGGCGCAGTCAGTTCGGGGAGAACTGTGTCGCGCAGGTAGTTAAAGTGTTGGTGCTCGCGGTAGAAATAGGTGTGGTTCGTCGACAGTGTGTCGGCGAGTTCGGTGATCATTTGGCCCGAGGTGTCCTCGGCAATCAGGTTGTAGTATGCCTGAAAGGAGGTCACCTTGCGTTGCCGCAACACGCGCTGCAAACGAGTTTGCACGAGCGATCGTTTGCCATTCAGGTCAATACCCACTTGTTCGTGGACCAGCTTTACCAGCTTGTGGTATTCGCGGTCGTGGAGCAGGAGCGCTTGACTAAATATGTCGGTAGACATGGAGTATCGAGGTCGTGGCATGGTGCGGCGGTGTATTCAAGCCATGCCACCGTGTGAATCTGCTGGCCGCTGCCATCGGGGGTGCAGCAGCCAGCAGGGAAAGCGGGTTAGTATCGGCCGAAGTCGTCGTCATCGAGCCGGATGACGGCTTCCGGAATCAGGCGGGGCGAGGTATGCCCGTCGCCCTGCGGCGTGGCGTGGCGTGGACGGCGAGCACGGTCGGGGCGGGGTGCCCGGCGGGCGCCGCCGTGGAACGTGAAGCGGCCCAGCATCTCGGTAAGCTGCACGGCTTGGCCCGAGAGTTCCTCGGCTGCCGAGGCGCTCTCTTCTGTGGCGGCGGTGCCTTTCTGCGTCACCTCGTCAATTTGCGTCAGGGCTTCGTTGATCTGCTTGATGCCTTGCACCTGCTCGTTCGAGGACGCCGCGATCTTGTCCATCATGTCGGTAACTTGCGATGAACCTTCGCTGATTTCGTGCAGCACCGAGGCGGTTTTCTCGGCAAGCTGTGAGCCGTTTTCAGCCTTGCGTACTGCACCTTCGATGAGATCGGCAGTTTCCTTGGCGGCTTTCGCGCTACGCTCTGCGAGGTCGCGCACCTCTTCGGCCACCACGGCGAAGCCTTTACCATAGCGCCCGGCCCGTGCAGCTTCGACGGCGGCATTCAAGGCCAGCAAGTTGGTCTGGAACGCGATCTCATCGATCACCTTGATGATGCGCGAGATGTCTTTCGAGGAACTGTTGATCTCCGCCATCGCCGAAATGAGTTCGGTCATCTCACTGTTGCCACGTACCGACACCTCACGGAAATGCTGCGAGAGCGTGTTGGCTTGCCCCGCATAATTGGCACTTTCGACCGTCTGCGAACTGATCTCTTCCATCGCGGCCGAAACCTGTTCAAGCGACGCTGCCTGTTCGGTAGCCGACTGGGCCAAGTCTTGGCTCACATCCGATACCTGCCGCGATCCAGCTGCCACTTCCTCAGCCGATGTGCCGACCTGCGCAAGCGTGCGGTGGATCTCTTGGATGAAGTGGTTGAGGGCGTCTTTCAGCAAGCTTA
>CAYYHN010000984.1:0-1747 GCA_964471245.1 uncultured Rhodothermaceae bacterium
GCCCGCTGCCTGAAGCGTTTGTCGTCACCAACTCATTCACTATAGCCTTGTAGCTTATGCTTCGCGTATCACTTCTCCTTCTCGCAACCGCCATGCTGATCGGCTGCGAGATCGTTGGATCGACGGATGAGGCCGACCTTAACGACGTGCTCCGCATCGAAACTGACGCGGCGGCCTACACTGTTAACCAGAGCGCTACCGTCACCGTCACCAACATCAGCAACGCGCCCATCTTCCGTAACCTCTGCATGCCGGTTGCGCTCGAAGCCTTTGCAGACGACGCGCTCGTCGCCACTGTGGACTACCCAACCTGCCTCGCCCTCGGCCGCATCGATCTGGCCCCCGGTGCAAGCGAAACAGGGACGTTCCTCATCGAGGTTCCGGAATGGCACGACGGTTCGTTCCCGATCAGCAATCGGCATCAATACCGCCTCCGGATGCAGTTCTTCCGAGACGCAGACATGCAACTGCCCTTTCCCGATGACGTGGCGTCTACCAATTTCTTCGACGTGCGCTAACCGCGCTCCCTACAATCCCAAACCCCGGCAAAAAACCCAATTCGCCTTGGAACCACAGTTTAACACACATGTTAAACCCCTCAGTTAACCCAAGAGCATCCACCACGTGGTATGTCCGCAGACCCACCCAACAGCCGTGACGTGCAGACCGAGGAGCGCATCCTTGAGGCAGCGCACCGTGTGTTTATTCGGCAAGGGATGGCGCGAGCGCGCACGCAGGATATTGCTGATGAGGCCGGCGTTAACCGGGCGCTGATTAACTACTACTTCCGCTCCAAGAAGAAGCTAGCCGATGCCGTCTTCATGCGGGCGGCGCGGTCGCTATTTCCGGGCATGATGCGCGTGTTGGCGTCAGATCTGCCGCTGCGCGATAAGCTGCACCAAGCTGCCGACCTTGAAATTGGTGTCATGCAGGCAAATCCTTACCTGCCATCGTATGTCCTTACCGAGTTGCAATACAACCACGAACACTTGCGGTCGCTCATTGGACGCATCGTGCCTATCGAACAAGTACGGACACGGGTGCTCGGTACGCTGCAAGCACAACTCGACGCCGAGGCCAACGCTGGGCGCATTCGTCCGACACGCGCCGAGGACTTGCTCGTGACGCTACTCTCACTCATCATATTCCCATTTGTCTGCGCTAAAATGCTCGACATGGTCATGGGCATCGACGCCGAAGCACAAGGCGCCATGCACGATCGTCGGCGCGAGATGATTGCAGACTTCATCATGAAGGGCCTCCAGCCCTAATACTACTTTTTTTGCCACGAGATTAACACGCATGTTAAACCCTATAGATTGTCCAGCCCGATAACCGACTATGATTATGTTTCTGACCTCATTCACGTTCCTCACCGCGCTCACCCTCACGCCATCGCCTTGGACCACTGCGTCGCCCCCTACCAACACGGTCACGATTGCCGTCGACGGCTTGCACGATGACCAAGGTCAAGTCGTGGTTCGCTTGTTTGCCAGCCGCGACGGCTTCCCGCGGAACGGCGACAAGGCTGCGCATACAGGCACTGCCGAAATCAAGGGTGGGGCTGCCGAGGTAAGCTTCACGGATCTCCCCGCAGGGACCTACGCGGCCATTGCCTTCCACGACGCCGATGGCGACGGCGAGCTCAAAACCAATCGGATTGGGATGCCGAAAGAGGGCATCGGCGCATCGAATTGGACGGGCGGACGACCTACGTTCAAAAAGTCGGCGTTCACCTTGGATGACA
>CAYYHN010000985.1:0-1722 GCA_964471245.1 uncultured Rhodothermaceae bacterium
CTTGTGAGTGGGCTCGGGGTGCGCGGGCTTTGAATGAGACAAGGCGTTTGGTCCTTTGCGCCTCAAAGGACAGAAAGGATCTGGGATGCCGATGCCACAAAGCAGGGGTGGGAAAGAGGGCACGTAGCTTGCGCCACAAACTTAGCAATCTCCTTCCATGCGCAGGTACAGCCGCAACCGTGCCAACGCCTCATCCGCTTCCAACAGCCGAGTAGCCCGGTGGTTACCTCGGCGTAGGTTCGCCTCCTCCAACCGTTCCCTCAAGTCGAACGCAGCGTTTAGCAGCCGATGCGTGAACGTGTGGCGGTGCGTACGCGGAAAGTGCTTGGTAACAGCCATCAGCCAGAGCAACAAATCGAACGTGCGAGCAAAGATAGGCATTTCTGGACCAGCCATGTAAGCACCTCACTGCTTTTGTTGGTTTGCTGAAAAACGCCTGCCCTACGGGCAGATCTCATGAGTGCCAAACGGCAAGTAAAAAATCCCCCCTAACAGCCCAGAGTTCATCGAGCAGAGTGACAGAGTTCATCGCGGAGGGAGCAAAACAACACGAAAACCCCTGAGGTCGTAGCGGTAGTACGGGAGGTCGTAGTGGCGGTACGCCGCGCGCGTGTCCTGACCGTCGTTGAAGAACGCGCCACCGCGCAGCACACGTGGCGATTGTAACGAAAGGTTTTCTATGTCCTCACACGCTTTAGTTCCATCTTTAGGATACGGATACCTTTCGTGCCACGCAGACCGTATCCATTCCCAAACGTTGCCACTCATCTCTTCGACTCCAAATGGGCTTTGGCCTTTAGGGAAGCATCCAACGGCGCTCGTCGTACCAACTCCACTAGAATCATAGTTCATCTTCTCGGGATCAGGATCGTTGCCCCAAGGATAGCGACGCGCAGGAAGCGGATTATCCTGAGTTTGCAGATCACTCGTGTGCACAGCGGAAGACGAAAAACCTCCGATGACAAGTTGATTAGAAACCAGTATTCGGAGTCCTCCACGTGCTGCTTTCTCCCACTCGGGCTCGTTGGGCAGTGCTACGTGCCAGCCTTCTGGGAGCCAGCCCTCCTCTTGTGCACGGCGCGTGAGCCACGCGGTGAAGGCTTGCGCTTCGTACCAACTTACGCCAACGACCGGGTGGTTCGACAAGTCAAAAGGCTTGCCAAAACGTCGTGGTTCTGTAATGTTGTTCTCATTCCGCCATGCCCACCCAGCATCCGTCCAGTTGCTGCGTTCAGTGTAACCATCGTGGGCATCTACAAAGTGTTGGTACTGCGCCTGCGTTACAGGGTATCGCCCCATCCAGTAGGCATACGGAATCGTGTAGGTATGGCGCGGCGCTTCGTCGTCCCATGCCATCGCATCTTCGGCTTTGTTGCTGCCCAACTCAAACGGCCCAGCGGGCACGTGGCAGAAGGGCATGGCAGCCAGCGTCGTCACCTCGGGGCGCGGGTCGCCGAGCTTGGCGAGCACACGTCCGGCTTCGGCGCGGAGCAAGGGCGAGACGGGGCCGCGCATGACGGCGAGGAGGTGCTGGCGGTGTGCATCGAGGAACGCTGCTGCGTTGGGGCCGAGGTGGGCCTCGCCGAGCATCGCTGCCATGTGGCCTACCCAAATCATGAGGCGCTCCCAGCCCGGCGTATCCGCAGGCAGCTTGCCAAGCTCCGTCGCAATCAGGCGCAAGGCACGTAAGTCGCGGGCGTTGTCGCTGTGGCGCAGGTCTTC
>CAYYHN010000986.1:0-1714 GCA_964471245.1 uncultured Rhodothermaceae bacterium
TTCATCATGTTCTTGGGTTGCCACGCCACGTTAAGATTCGGCCTTTCCAGCTTGTCGAGCCCGGCGTAATAGCGCATGTCTTCGTTTTGCCAGACGGAAGGCAACGTACAGGGAACGCTCAGTATCATGGCGGCCGATGGCTACTTGATGGCGGTGCTCATATCCAGCATGCGCTCGATGGGCTGAAGCGCCTGCTGGCGGATCGTCTCGTCCATCGTGATCTCGGGCTGCTCGTGCAGCAGGCAGAGGTACAATTTCTCCAGCGTATTGAGGCGCATGTGCGGGCACTGGTTGCAGTTGCAACCGCTCTCGGGCGGTGCCGGAATGAACGTCTTGCCGGGGCTGTCCTTCCGCATCTGGTGCAGGATACCCTCTTCCGTCGCCACGATGAACGTGTCATGGGCTGACTCGCGTGCAAAGGCACGAATCTGACTCGTCGAACCGATGAAGTCGGCGTGGCGGAGGACGGCTTCTTCGCATTCGGGGTGCGCCAGCACGGGCACGCCCGGGTTTTGCACCTTCATACGTACCAGCTTCTGCTCGCTGAACGTCTCGTGCACGATGCAGACACCATCCCAAACGACCATGTCGCGCCCCGTTTGCTTCATGAGAAAGCGGCCGAGGTTGCGATCGGGCGCGAAGATGATGGGCTGATCTTCGGGAATCTGGCGGATGATGTGCTCGGCGTTGGAGGATGTACAAATAATGTCCGTCTGCGCCTTAGTCGCCGCCGTGCAGTTGATGTACGACACCACGATGTGGTCGGGGTACTGCGCTTTGAACGCTGCAAACTCGTCGGCTGGGCAGGAGTCGGCAAGGGAACAGCCTGCGTTGAGGTCGGGCAGCAGCACCTTCTTGTGCGGATTGAGAATCTTGGCCGTCTCCGCCATGAAGTGCACACCTGCGAAAACGATAATGTCGGCCTCGGTCTCGGCAGCAGCGCGCGACAAGCCCAAGGAGTCGCCGATGTAGTCAGCAATGTCTTGGATGTCGGGCTCTTGGTAGTAATGCGCGAGCAAGACCGCGTTTTTCTCGCGCTTCAGGCGCTCAATTTCCGCAAAGAGATCCAGCGTGGGATCAATAGCCTCGTCGATAAAACCGACGACGGGATCAAGAACAGGGACGTCGATCATGGGGATGTATGGTAATGGGGTTCGCTATTATTGGGAAGGTCTTTAGCTGCTTGCTTAGCGTAGTTCATGCTCCGTTTTCGACTATGCAGTAAGGTAGTCAGCATAGCGTGCAAATCGAAACCGCTCGTCTTGGCAAACAAACCTCAGCAATGACAGTCTTGCCCGCGAAGGCAGGCATCTAGGGCAACTTCGCTAATATGGTGCACAAAGTGTCCGCTAGCATGGCTTTGCAAAGTTACGTTCTACTAGCGGGTACAATATGGATGTTTACGAGGGTTTTCAATCTAGATTCCCGCCTTCGCAGGCATGACGTTGAGTGAAGGCATTTTTCACATGCACCCCACATCTAAGACAACCTACCAACTCGCCACTTCTTCGGGCGGTACGGGGTGCAATTGGCCATCTTCTAGGCGTAAGATACGATCGGCGAGGGCGGCAAAATGCAGGTTGTGCGTGACGAGGATGAACGTCTGCCCCGTGGTGCGGCTTAGGTTGACGATCTCGGCGTGCAGTTTGTCGGCGGTGCGGGTATCGAGGTTGCCCGTGGGTTCGTCGGCGAGGACGAGGGCGGGTTTGTTCAT
>CAYYHN010000987.1:0-1708 GCA_964471245.1 uncultured Rhodothermaceae bacterium
AGAAGTGGCGGGCGACATCGAGCATGCTGCCGCGCCACGCGAACCGAGGGCGGTCGACGATGCGCCCCGTCGGCAAGAAGAGTCGCGGCGCAAAATGCGGCTGGGAAACGTCGATAGCCGCCGTGTATTCGACGTATGCAGGGAGCAGTTGTCGGAGCGTCTGCGTCCCGTAGAAGAGCCCAGCGGCATCCGTTGCACGAATAGTCGCCCGTGTTGGTGTGATGTCGAGCGTGTAGCCTTCGGGACCGAGCGTGCTATCAGCGGCTACCCTCGTAAGGATGATCGCGGAGGTGTTTGCATCCGCGTGTGTCGTGATGTGCGGTGTCGTTTCTTTGGTATTGCCGATGAGCCCGGTGAGCATCGCGCCTATGCGGGCAGCTGCCGCATCTCCCTCATCAACCACGAGGCGCGTATCGGTTGTCACGAAGAACGTATCCGTAGGTGTGAGGGCGACTTCAGCGGGATGGGGTAGCAGCGTGTGTTGGCTCATCAGTGATAGCGGAAAGCACAGCAAGAGAACAACCACCCCACAACCAAGGCGTTGCAGCATGTTGAGGGACACCGGCATAGCAATGGACGGAAACAAAGCGGTGAGGAGGGGTAATGCAGCAAGTAAGGCACGGTGTGTGCCTAGAACTCAATGGTCAATAAACTACAGATCCGAGTCGATGGGCGGCGGGCCGTCAGGGACGATGCCTTCGTAGACATAGTCGCCCTTGCGTTCCCTGTATTCCTCCACGATGGCTTGCCGTAGCGCTTCGTCTTCGAAGAGGTCGACCATTGTCATCCCCATCGCTTTGGCCGCGTACAGCATGCCTTTGTGCCCGATGGACATACCGCTGTAGGCAACGACGGCCCACGAATGCCACGGCGTGCCTTCGGGCGCGATGGACGCCGACAGGCGGATCGTGGGCACGACGAAGCTCACGTCGCCTGCATCCGTCGAGCCGCCACCGGGGTGCTCCAACGTCTCTTCGAGCGGACTGAGCTCCGCCGACATGCCGACGGCCTCTTTGCCAAGGCTCTCTTGAAGCGTGCGCGTGAACGTCTGCTCTTCATCGGTGTACGTGATCGGGCCAAGGGCGTCGAGGTTGGCTTGCAGCCGTGCCCCACCGGCGCGGTTGACGAGGATCTCGTGGATGCCGGAGACGAGGGTAATTTTGTACTCGACATTCGCCATCATAGCGGCACCCTCAGCAATGCGCTCGGCTTGCTTCCACACCGCTGTCATGCCGTCGCGTTTCGTGTCGCGGATGCGCGTCCAGATGCGGGCGTAGTCGGGCACGATGTTGACGGCCTCGCCTGCGTTCTGAATCTGGTAGTGCATCCGCACGGTCGGCTTGACGTGCTCGCGGTAGTAGTTGAGCCCTGTGGTGTAGAGTTCCATCGCATCCGACGCGCTGCGGCCGCGCCACGGATCGGACGAGGCGTGCGAGGTGGCCCCGTAGAACTCGACGATGAAGTCGACTAGTGCTAGGCTGCTTTGGACGGCTGCCTTGGTCTCGGCACTCGGATGCCAGTCCATCATGATATCCACATCATCGAAGAGTCCCGCACGGATCATCCAAAGCTTGCCGAAGAACCGCTCCTCGGCAGGTGTGCCGTAGAATCGGACGGTACCTTGTAGTTCGCCTGCTTCAATCAGGTCTTTGATCGACAACGCAGCTGCTAAGGAGCCCACGCCAAACAGGTTGTGCCCGCACCCATG
>CAYYHN010000988.1:0-1707 GCA_964471245.1 uncultured Rhodothermaceae bacterium
CAGATCGAAGGCATAGAAGGCCTTCGGCGCGTCTCGTCGGTTGCCACGGAAAACGTGGGCTTCGTCACGGCAGAGCTGCAGCTTGGCGCGGATGTGACGCAGGCGATGGAAGCCATCAAGGCCGAAGTCGACCGCATTGCCACCTTTCCCGACGGGGCCGAGAAGCCCGTGGTCCAAGAGTTGGCTTCCACCGGGCGCGTCATGCAGATTGCGCTCTATGGCGATGCGCCGGAGCGCACGCTGAAGGAGCTCGCCGAAACCATCAAGGATGACCTGGCCGCGGCCGATGTGATTTCTTTGGTGGAGGTACTCGGGACGCGGCCGTACGAAGTGTCCATCGAAGTAAGCGAGGCCACCCTGCGTGCCTATGGGTTGACGTTGCTTGATGTCGCTAACACCGTGCGCCGCGCAAGCCTCGATTTGCCGGGTGGGCGCGTCGAGACGACCAGCGAAGAGATCCTGATTCGTACCAAAGGCCAAAACTATACGCAGCAGGACTTCGAGGACATCATCCTGCTTAGCCGCTCCGATGGGACGCAGGTGCGTCTTGGCGAAGTCGCTACCGTGCGGGATGCTTTTCAGGATGTCGATCTGGTCACGCGATTCAACGGTAAAAACGCCGTGCTGGTGCAAGTCCAACGCACGGGCGATGAACGCACGCTGGATATCAGCGAACACGTGTACCGCTATCTCGAAACAGCGCTCGCACCCAAACTGCCAACAGGCGTGTCGTACGGCGTCTGGCAGGATGAGGCGAACGTGTTGCAGAGTCGTCTCAACTTGCTCATGCGCAATGGCTTGCAAGGTCTGATGCTGGTTGTCATTGCGCTCATGCTGTTCCTGAATACGCGGCTGGCTTTCTGGACCTCGGTAGGCATCTTCCTGTCATTCATCGGCACCTTCGGCATCATGATCTGGCTCGACGTGTCGATCAACATGATCTCGCTGTTCGGCTTCGTCCTCGCCATCGGTATTGTGGTAGATGATGCGATTGTAGTGGGGGAAAACATCATTGCGGAGCGGGAGAAAGGCGCATCGCCACTGGCGGCAGCGATCCAAGGAGCCACCCGCGTCGCAGGCCCCGTGACGTTTGCCGTGCTAACGACGATGACGGCATTTACGCCACTCTTGTTTATGCCCGGCATGATGGGCAAGCTCATCGTCAACATGCCGATTATTGTGATTTCGGTGTTGGTCCTGTCGCTGATCGAGGTGTTGTTTATCCTGCCCAACCATTTGTCGCATGCGGACCGCAAGCGTAAACACCCCATCACGCGTGGGATCGAACGCGCACAGCAGGCCGTCACGCGTGGACTCAACTGGTTCGTTGAAGGACCGCTCGACCGAAGCATCCGCTACAGCGTCAAGCGCTATGGCGTCGTGCTCGCGACCGCCGTGGCCTTGCTCATCATCAGCTTTGGCGTCGTTTATGGCGGCTACCTCAAGTTTAGCTTTTTCCCAGAGATCGAGGGCGACGTGGTGAAGGCCCAAGTCGAACTCTATCCGGGTACACCGCTCACCGAGACGGAGCGCGTTGCCGTGTTGATTGAGGATCGTGGTCGGGAGGCAGCCGAGGCGTTGCAGCGGGAGTTGGCCCCGTCGCATCCCGCACTCATCAAGAACATCCATGTGAGTGTTGGGCAGCAGCGGTCGCAGCAAGGCGGGTCGGCTGGGGTCTACCAATCGCATATTGCGGAAGTGAGCATC
>CAYYHN010000989.1:0-1683 GCA_964471245.1 uncultured Rhodothermaceae bacterium
TCGACTGCTCAACGGCCTCATTGCGAGTGCATGCATCGTGGCTTTCATCTTTGCAAGCGAAGCAACGCAAGCGATGGCCTACCTGCTTGCCGTTTTGGCGTGGGCGGTTGGGCTCCTTTGGTGGAACGAAGCTATATGGCGAACCCATACCCATGTGCAACGCTGGAAGCCGTTGGTTTACGGACTCACGTTGGCTTTACTGATCCTGCTCTTGATCACGGTTCGGCGTACGTGGGAAGACGACACATTCCTTTGGTGGCACACGACACTCCTGCTGGCCCCCGGCGTAGCCGCCTTGCTCTGGGGTGTAGTACACGAACTCGGCGCGTCCGCACAAAAGTGGCGCGTACCGTCGATGGTATTGGTTGGTTTGATGGTATTGCTCACGTGGTGGGCACCGGGTATCCTCGTCGGCCTCGCCTTGGTCGTGCTGGCCTATGCGCGCCAGCACCGCATCCTCATGGGGCTCGGTTACCTCTTTGCAACAATCTTTATCGTGGCCTTTTACTACGATTTGGATCTGCTGCTTTGGAAAAAAGCATGGATGATGGCGGCTGTCGGCAGCGTCTTGCTCGTTAATTGGGGCTTCCTCTTCATTCAGCGGAGGCGTGTGCATGCGTAAGTGGATTCTTGGTATTTGGCTGCTCGTAATCATAGGTGTTGCCATTTGGATGGTTCGTGACAAAGAGCAGGTCTTGCGTGAGGGTGAACTCATGTTGGTCGAACTCAACGTGCGCGATCCGCTTTCGCTTATGCAAGGTAGCTTCATGACCCTCAACTTTACGGCGTTCGATACGCTCAACACCGAAGGGTGGGCGCAGCGCGGTGATGTGGCGGTGATGCTCGACGCAGAGCGAATTGTGCAGTCCGTTCGCCTTCTGGACGGTGCACAGGCAGCTTTACAGTCCGGTGAACTACGCTTGCCCTATCGCTTGGTGCATGGCGACGTCGTATGGGGGGCGTCATCATACCTGTTTCCACAAGGTGAAGAAGCTAGATTCGAGCGCGCACGCTATGCAGCGTTTCGCGTAGCCGACGATGGCAACGTGTTGGTTGGTTTGCATGATAGCTCCGGTGTGCTGATCGAAGTGCCTTAGTTGATTCTTCCCCGTCACCACACACGCCGTGCTGTCAGAAATCGTATACTCTGGTTTGCAATATCTGCGCGATCTGCGCGTTTTGAAGGAAATAACCAACTATAAAGAATGATGCGGAATTGGGGATGGGCGCTCGTGGCCCTGCTTATGATTGGATGCAGCGGCGGGCCATCGGGGACGGCCTCTACAAATGAACAGCTTTTTCCGCTTCAGGATTATGCTGGTTCACACATCCTAATCGCGTACGAAGGCGCCCAGCGTGCCAGTGCTGATGTGACGCGTACCAAAGAAGAAGCCCTTGCGTACGCGCAAGAACTCATCGAAGAGGTAAGAGCCAATCCGGACAGCTTTGCCGAAGTTGCCCAGCGTGAATCTGACGGGCCTTCGGGAGCAAATGGGGGCGATTTAGGAACATGGAATCGTGGGCAGATGGTGCCCGAATTCGACGAAGCCGTCGCCGGCCTCGAAATAAATGCCATTACCGATGAGCCCGTAGAAACGTCGTTCGGCTACCACATCATCAAGCGGAACGACAACCGCATCCCACATTATACTGCTTATGCTTTTGTGTTAACGTATGCAGGTG
>CAYYHN010000990.1:0-1681 GCA_964471245.1 uncultured Rhodothermaceae bacterium
TGTTAGGCGGAAGGTCGTTGAGAACGCCGGTCACGGTGAAGGTGTAGGTCGCCTCGTCGTTCTCAAACATCAGCGTCTGCCCGATGGGAGCGGTTGCGCCGAAGTACTTCGTAGCCATCGCCTCCGTCAGCACGACGCTAAACGGCTGGTCGAGCGCGGTGTGGCGATCACCTTGGGCAAACGTGTAGCCGAACAGGTCGAAGAAGGTCGAATCGGCGAAGTAGAAGCCTGCCTCGGGAAAACTCTCTTGGCTGCCTTCGCGACTCACCAGCGCGCCGCTGAGCACTTCGTAGCCGAACAGCCGTGTCGCGCCTTCCACGCTTCCAAACTCCGTCTCCAACCACGGCAACAGCGCTGGAGCCGTGCGGGCGTCCTCGGTCACGTGGCCGTTGTTGTTCGTCACGTCCTCCACGATCCGGTAGAGGCGGTCGGCCTCGGGGTGAAAATGGTCGTAGCTGGCTTCGTCCTGCACGTAGAGAAAAATCAGCAACGCACATGCCATCCCAATGGCCAAACCGCTGACGTTGATAAAGGCGTAGCCCGCTTGGCGGCGCATCGTACGGAAGGCGACTTTGAGGTAGTTGCTCAGCATAGCGGTATTCTCTAGCGTTGGTTGAGACGAGCGGCGGTGCCACAGGCAAAAGAGGAGCACTTCTTTCCAATACCACCACCGCGCACGCGACGCACCATGCACCTCGGCATAGCGCACAAACAGCTCATCGAGGTCGCCCTCGACGACTTCCCATAAATCGGGCGGGGCATAGCGCCGCAACAGTGCGACAGCCCAGCGTGGCGGTTGGAGCGAGGGCATGCTCATCCGATGTTTCCTCCCAATGCGGGCACCCGCTTCCATAGCCGCTCGCGCACCGCACGCACTTCGCGCAGCATGGACAAACCTCCGTTCGTCACTTCGTAATAGCGTTTGCGGCGTCCACCGCGCGCAGCCGTAGCCCCACCAACCCACGAGCGCACAAAGCCTTTGCGCTCCAACCGATCTAGTGCGGCATAAATCGCCCCGACCGAAGCAGGCCGTTGGGCAGCCTCCACCAGTGCCGTCTTAATGGTTACGCCGTATGCATTGTCCGTGAGGCTGCACACGCACAGCAGCACCAGTTCCTCAAACTCGCCGAGTCGCTCGTTTCCCATATCTTTTCAGTGCATATTTCTTATTTATTCGTGAATGTAGTACAAATAGTTACAACACGCGTCATAAGTCATAAAAAAATGCCCCGCCAATGTATCAGCGGGGCATTTGGAACGTCTAGCGCTCTGGCCATAAGAGGCTTAGCATAGAACCCGAACACAGAGGCATTTAGCGCAAGAGGACCATTTGGCGCGTTTGGCTGCGCGCATCGACTTGCAAGCGGTAGAGATACAGCCCTGTTGCTACAGGCAGCCCGGCTTGGTCACGGGCATCCCAATTCACCTCATACGTGCCTGCGTTGCGGAATCCGCCTAGTAAGGTTCGCACGCGCTGTCCGAGTACGTTGTAGATCTCCAGCGACACATCGCCACCCGTAGCTAACTCGAAGGCTATACGGGTCGTGGGGTTGAATGGATTAGGATAGTTCTGGTGCAAAGCAAAGCCATCTGGTAGCGTCTGCACCTCCGATTCGTTGGCCGTCTGGGTCAGGTTGATGGTTACACGGATCACCTCATTAGCGCTCGGGTACGTAAAGCC
>CAYYHN010000991.1:0-1675 GCA_964471245.1 uncultured Rhodothermaceae bacterium
CGGTTAGCGCTCTCTTCAGGGCGCACGGACTACATCATTACAAATGATATGACTCGGTGTACAGTCCCGTAACAACGCGTTTCCCCAAGCCAAAGCGCTGCTAGGCAAGGCCTTGACCGCACACAAGCTAGGCAACATGGCCGAAATGGAAGCCGCATCCGCCGAAGCCATTCGGTTGGCTCCCCGTGCTCATATCGATAGCAGTTGGGTGGCGCATCAAGCCACGGCCTTGCATGGCCTAGCACTGCACGCCCAAGGCCAACGTGCCGCGGCCCAACCGCTGCTCCAAGCGTTCCAACAACATGCGACGGTTCAAAACACAAGTTATATACCAACACCTGCACAGCAACGCACGAGCAAGTCGTTGGCTCTGTTCGTCGAGACAGCATTGATGGAAGGCGCGTAGCGGACCAGTATGCCTACTCTTTTGGTCTCATGCACGTATGGTCTGTCATGATGACGATTTATCCTTTTTAAATCACGTAACCTAAAGCAAACCAGTCATGTGTAAGCAAGAGGTTTAAGCGGTTGCTATGGATACACGTGATTCATCCCATCAGTGCAAACGAGTGTCATGGTATTTGTACGGTATCATTCCAGCCACGGAATTTCTGGTGCACGGCGGAAGTTGATCCCCAACGCCGTCCAGCGCGGAGCCTGCGCACCAAGTCTTGTACGATACGCGTCCCACTCGTGGACGCCCGCAGGTGCCCACGCAAGTTCAGCAATGCCTGCCAGCCGTGGAAACGCCATGTACTCGGCCTCATCGATGGTGCTGACCGTCTCGGTCCAAAGCGGGGCTTCGATGCCAAGGATGGCGTCATGCGGCAATGAACGGAACAGGCCATCGACAGTCCAGTCGTAGGCGCGGCGCACATCGACGTAGCCTGCCCAAGAAAGGCCGAGGGCGGTGGTTTCTTCGTACTTCATATCGAGGTATGTCCGGTCGGCGGGGGAGAGGATGACCTGTGCGCCGTTGTTGACGTTGCGCAGGAGGCTGGTTGCGAAGACTTCAGCTTCGGGCGAGCGCGCGGCGTCGTCGCCGCGCCACATGGGCCGCCAGAGTTGGACGACGGTGCCTGCCGCTAAGGGCGTCAGCGCAATCTCGTCCCAGCCAACGACCTCTTTGCCGTGCGCACGCACCATAGTTTGGGCACGTGCGATGAACGAAGCGTACTGCTCAGGCGTGAGCGTCTTCACTTCATCCCCGCCGATGTGCAGGTACTGGCCAGGCGTCATTGCTGCGAGGGTACGGAAGACATCATCTAGAAATGCGTACGTCCGCTCATTCTCCACGCACAGCGAACTGAAGCCGACCTCGATGCCCGTGTACAGCAGCGGGGCGACCCGGTCGCAGTTGAGTTCGGCATAGGAGGCGAGCGCGGCGTTGGTGTGGCCTGGCACGTCGATCTCGGGGACGATGGTGATGAACCGCTCGGCGGCGTAGTCAACGATGGCGCGGTAGTCGTCCATTGTGTAGAACCCACCGGGGCCGCCGCCGACTTCGGTGCTGCCGCCATGCGCTGTCAGGTTTGGCCAGCCCGGAATCTCGATGCGCCAGCCTTGGTCGTCGCTCAGGTGCAGGTGCAAGCGGTTGAGCTTATGCAACGCCATCCAGTCGAGGTAGCGCTGCACATCGGCGCCGGCGCCACTGATGGAGTTGCCACCTTCGACT
>CAYYHN010000992.1:0-1263 GCA_964471245.1 uncultured Rhodothermaceae bacterium
CGAGCTCACGCTTGAGTAACTGTACTTCCTCTTCCCACGTCAACGGGACAAGGTGGACGTGCTGCTGATACCACGTGTAATTGTCTTTACCTAAACCGGAAGGACCATCTTTAGATGCGGCTTCCGCCTCAAGCCAAGCGATCAAGTCATCGGTGGCTACTGCACATGCTTCGAGGATAGCATCCAACTCCGTACTCATGTTGGAGCCCACGCGCTCTCGGATGACATCGAGGTTGGCGCGTTGGGAGCGGATGTTGCGGATGCCCGTGATCCACAGCTCTCTAGCATTTCCTGTCAGGTTAAGCTGTGCCTGCTGCATCAAAGGCGGGATGATGCTCAGATCGGCGATGAGGCGTTGTTCCTCTGATTCAGTAAGCGGGAATTCGTAGGTCCAGAGCTCTGTAACAGCATGATGGGTAGGGCCTTCGTGGGCTGGCACATCGCTACGGTACATCCAGATCGATTGGTAAAAGGCCGGATCGCGCACCCACGGCTTGAGTACGCGGTGATTGAAGTCGAACCCGTTCATTTCAGCCCGAACGATGTGCCAGTCTACCTGTTCGGGGATGGGCCAATCCGAAATGTCCATGGCATCGAGGCGTGCACGCAGACCTTGGTATTCGCCATAGCGCTGGTCGAAAGTCGCCGCTGTGTAGTCGGGAGCACCCTCGCGCATGGGAGGACGCTCGAATGTGCGCCACTCTTCGAACAAGCTCAGTAAGGCGGGGTAGTCTTGCGCAACCCGAGCCGTGGAAGGCTGACACGAAACCATCAACGGGACGAGCACGCCGACGAGCAAGAGAAGACTCAGGTGGCGGGTACCAGTAGGCGAGGTATGCATAAAGTAGGGAGTAGGTGGACGTGAATTCTGGGCAAAGTGGGTACCATCGAGCCCGTAAAACAAGGCGTACCAAGTCGTTGCGAATACCTTGGCAATGGGCATAATACTCGCTTCGTACCAGCAACGCCAGTAGCCCCAATAAGAAACACGCCCGCCTAGGTAATCCTCAGCGGGCGCGTCATGGTTCTGGCGTGTACAGCGTGCGCTGCTTACTTCATCAGCATCAGCGTCTTGGTGATCGCACCCTCCGGCGTCTCCAACCGGTAGAGGTACGTCCCGCTCGGCAGGTTGCCCGCCTCAAACGTCACCTCATACTGACCCGCCGCGTGCACACCCGAGGCCAGCACCGCGACCACACGGCCTAGCACGTCGTACACGGCGAGGTGCACTTCGCTCGTGGCCGGTACCACATACCCGATCTG
>CAYYHN010000992.1:1273-1672 GCA_964471245.1 uncultured Rhodothermaceae bacterium
TTAAACGGGTTCGGGTAGTTGCCCGAGAGCGCAAAACTCGTCGGCAGCACTTCTGCTGGGGTATCGACCAAGTCGTCTTCCACATCGGTGCTGGTCACGATGGGGAACACCTTACGGTGCAAGGCCCCGTCGCCGCTGGTGGTGAAGACTTCGCCCGAGGTTGGGTGCACGGCGAAAGCGATCACCTGCGTGTCGGGCAAGCCATCGCGGGTCCATGCGCGTACGCTCACGTCGTAGCGGAAGACGCCGCCGCCCCACGTACCAGCCAGCAGCACGCCCGTGTTCGGGTCGAAGCTGATGCTGCGTACTTCGGTTACCGTCAAGCCGTTGCTGAGCGGCAAGAACTCATTGCCACCATCCGTGCTGACGAGCACACCGATGCCCGTGCCGAGGAAGATG
>CAYYHN010000993.1:0-1664 GCA_964471245.1 uncultured Rhodothermaceae bacterium
AGTACAGCCAGCGCCACAAGGACATGTAGGCGAGGAGACATGGTAATATGAATCGTTTGAATGGCAGGCAATGAAATGAGTATCGTCCTCTTAGCGCGGATTCCTAAATAGAAAGGAATCGTTTGTCGCATGGAGACGTACCACGGGGAGACTGTTTGGCTTGCCATGCCTTGCATACATCACAGGGATGCACAGCACAAACCTCAACTTCCACTATACATTTAGGAGAACGCAGATTTTTCGCTACTTCGTGCTGGCGTCCCTCATTTGCGTTCGTTCCTCTGCCTGACTTGACCTGCATAATCATGGCCAATAAAACCTTAGATATCCTCATCGTCGGTGCGGCTGCTTTTGCTGGCGGCTACCTTGCTGGTGTGTTGCTGGCACCTCGTTCGGGCGAAGAAACCCGGCAACAGATTGGTGAACGTGCCAAGGCACAAACCCGCTGGGTGGAGCAGCGCATTGCTCGCCTTGAAGACCAGATGGGCAAAGTAGAAGAGCAGTTGCGCCAAAAATCCGGAGCCTTCGGCGACCAGGTTCGCGAGGCAGCGCAGAACGCTGTGGATCAGGTGGTGCCCTCACTGCCCGATGACCCGAAAGCGTGGGGCGTCGGCGATGACGATGTGGCGGGCGACCTCCGGCATATGCCCAAGAAATAGGTACGGACCTGCGTGTGTCTTTTCACGGATCCATCGCAGGATAGGCTCGTTGTAGTCGCAACGAATTACCTGAAGCACGCACCAATACGATCATGCCTTATCCTGAACCTATGGTATCACCCATGCGCGAAGAACTCACGCGCTTGGGTGTGAATGAACTTCGTGACGCCACGGATGTGGACACCGCTTTCGACCAAGCCCAGTCGGGTACGATGCTGCTCGTCGTCAACTCGGTTTGTGGCTGTGCTGCTGCCAATGCCCGTCCGGCGGTTGCGATGGCGCGCAATGCCCCAGTCCAACCCGACCGTTATACGACGGTCTTTGCAGGCCAAGACTTGGAAGCCACGGCACACGCACGCGGCTACCTGATGGGCATTCCGCCATCGTCTCCCTTTATGGCACTCATCAAAGATGGTGACCCCGTCTACGTCATTGAACGCCGCCACATCGAAGGCCGTAGCGCCAGCGCAATTGCGTCGGACCTTGTGTACGCCTTCAACAAATACTGCGGCGAAGACGCGGCCGAAGCCGATGGCATCGAGCAACCCAGCGTTGCGCAACCGCAGATGCGTTCTGGCCTACCGGGCACCTTCCGCTCCATCATGTAAGCTTCCTGCTTTGCACGATAAAAAAGCCGACCAAATAAAAATGGTCGGCTTTTTTGTTTTTGCGGTAGCTTCGAGCGCAAACAGACGTAACGGCACAACATGCCGATTATTTCTGTCGACGAGCTTTGTCGCGGTAGCGTTCGAGAGTGAAGTTCTCGCCGAGGTAGCGTTTGCGCACTTCAGGGTCGGAGGCGAGTGCTTCGGCGGTCCCGTGTTTGAGGATTTTGCCCTCGTACAGTAGATAGGCGCGATCGGTGATTGCCAACGTCTCGTGGACGTTGTGATCGGTAATGAGCACACCGATACCCTTTTTCTTAAGGCTTGCGACGATTTTTTTAATGATACGGCGACCACCGAGATCTACACCAGCAAAGGGTTCATCGAGCAAAAAGAAGCT
>CAYYHN010000994.1:0-1655 GCA_964471245.1 uncultured Rhodothermaceae bacterium
CCTCGTGCAGGAAGACATCGCGGACGAATTCCTCGAGCGTCTCGTCGCCCGCGTGAACGCCATCAAAGTCGGCGACCCGCTCGACACGGAGACGATGGTCGGCGCACAGGCATCGAACGACCAGTTCGAAAAAATTCTGGAATACATCAACATTGGGCGCGAAGAAGGTGCCGAAGTCCTCGCGGGCGGCGAAGCAGCTACGGTGGCCTTAGCAGAAGCGGCACTGGCAGGCAGTGGCGACGGCGGCGTAGCCGTAGCATCAGCTGTGGGTGGCGATGGTGCACCAGCCCCACGCCAAGGCTACTACATCCAGCCGACCGTGCTGAAAGGCAACAACCAGATGCGCGTCTTCCAAGAAGAGATCTTCGGCCCTGTCGTCTCCGTCACGACCTTCAAGGACGAAGCTGACGCCATCCGCATTGCCAACGAGACGCTGTACGGCCTCGGTGCAGGCGTCTGGACGCGCGATATGCACCAAGGCTACCGCGTGCCTCGGGCCATCGACGCCGGACGCGTGTGGGTGAATTGCTACCATGCCTACCCGGCCCACGCAGCCTTTGGCGGCTACAAGAAGTCGGGCATCGGGCGCGAAACACACAAGATGATGCTCCAGCATTATACGCAAACGAAAAACCTGCTCATCTCCTACGATAAGAACGCCCTCGGCTTCTTCTAGGACGGCATCACCCCGCCGACCGCACACGGCGGTGCACACACGGCTTACATACGTTGTGCATCGCCGTTTTGTGTAGAGCGGCGCTCGAAATGGTTGATGGAATACGAGCAGATTGCTGCTGCGCGCCGCGGCCTTTGGCTGTTGGCTATTGGGTCTTAACTCGCCCGTTACGCTCGCATCAGCAACTCCCTTTGGCTTTGTGCTCTGCTCGTGCGTCTCGGCCGAACTCGTCTCTCCCTTCTCAACGGTCACGTCCGCCTCCAATCGCATCATGCCCACACCACGCGTCTGCGTCACCGACGCTGCAAAAGACCTCATCGACCAACTGCGCGCCGAACACGGTCCGCTGATGTTTCACCAGTCGGGCGGCTGCTGTGATGGTTCCGCACCCATGTGCTTCGTCGACGGCACCTTCCGCACAGGCGATAGCGACGTGCTCCTCGGTTACATCCACGGCTGCCCATTCTGGATGGCACGCGACCAGTTCACCTACTGGCAGCACACGCAACTCACCATCGACGTAAAACCCGGGCGTGGTGCGAGTTTTTCACTAGAGATCCCACTCGGTGTTCGCTTCGTCGTGGCCTCGCGCCTGTTCAATGACGCAGAAATCGACGATCTCGCGCCTATAAATGAGCCCAGACTGCTTACTGATGATGTATGATGCGACACAAGAAGCAGGAAACGTTCTGGTTAGTGCAAACACAAAAAGCCCCCTCAAGATGAGGGGGCTTTTGCGGAGCAGATCGCCATTCTGCCCTATAACCCACGGGAGCTATGTGCCAGAACCATTCCCAGATCGTGGGCTAGTTTCAAGAACGATGTAGCAGTTGGTTCAGCTACCTGCTACGCCGCGTTGTCGCTTAACCGAGAAGTGAGAGGACTGACTGCGGGGCCGAGTTGGCCTGCGCGAAGGACTGGATACCGGTCTGCTGCATGATCTGCAGCTTGGCAATCTCCATCTGCTCCTTCGCAAAGT
>CAYYHN010000995.1:0-1652 GCA_964471245.1 uncultured Rhodothermaceae bacterium
CGTCTCGGTTCGTGGGATCGAATTAGATGATCCGTTGCTCGTGATCCGGCGGCGCGGCACCAGCCGCTCGGCGGCCCTGCTCGGCACCGGCACATGGCGCTGGCACAACGTCCCCGAAGACCTCGAAGCCGCAGCCCCCTACTGGCCGACGTTGTTCGACAACCTGCTGCAATGGGTCTCTACACGCGAAGACAACCGACTCGTCCGCATCGCCCCCGTCGAAGATGTGTTCGGAGGCGGCGAGGCCATCCTGTTCGACGGCCAAGTCTACGACGAAAGCCTCAATCCGGTAGCCGATGCCGCCGTAGAAATCGACGTGGTTGCCCCTGATGGCGTACGATTCCCCTATACGATGGAATCTGTAGGAAACGGTCGCTATGTACTCGATGTCGGGACACTGCCTGCCGGGACTTACCGCTATGAAGCCAGTGCAGAGCGTGCAGGCCTCGATCTAGGCGATGATAATGGCTCGTTCGCCGTCGGGGCGCTGACGCTGGAATTCAAGGAAACGACCGCCAATGTCGCGTTGCTCCGGCAAATCGCGGAACGATCAGGTGGTGCATACCTTGAAGCTGACAACCTTGGTGCACTACCTGCTACCCTCGCGGCTTCAGGATCTTTCGCGCCTATCATCCTCGAAGAAACCCGCGAAAACGAACTCTGGCGTCGCTACCCATTCCTCATCGCAATTCTCATCTGCCTGACCCTCGAATGGTTCTTCCGCAAACGTAGCGGCATGGTATAGCTTCGCGGCGGTTGGCCCCAAAATCTCCACACTCCCTAAACCTCCCACAC
Source organism: uncultured Rhodothermaceae bacterium (assembly GCA_964471245.1). Lineage (GTDB taxonomy): Bacteria > Bacteroidota > Rhodothermia > Rhodothermales > CAYYHN01 > CAYYHN01. The sequence continues at coordinate 796 of CAYYHN010000995.1, forward strand.
TCCCACACCTCCTCAGACCGCACGGGCTGATGTATTCTTCTGCAGAAAGCTTGTCATAGCAAGAACAATCGCATGAGGAAATGGTTTGTTAATGCTTACCTGCCGCTCATGGTTGGGCTCTGATTTTGATGCACCAAGATTAACGCCACATGCGTTCTGATACTCTTTTTGCTGCGGACACCGGTCTCGCGCCTGCCGAAGCCATTCCACAGCGCCTAGATCCGCTCCTCATCTCCATTCGCCGCCATTTGCACCGCAACCCCGAACTGGGGTTTCGCGAGCAGAAAACGTCGCAGTTCATCCGAGAGACGCTAGAGCAGCATGGGCTAACGGTGCAGGGGCCAATTGCTAAAACCGGGTTGTATGTGGACATCATCGGTACGCAGCCGGGGCCGATGATCGCCTACCGGGCCGACATCGATGCGCTCCCGATTCAGGACGCCAAAGCCGAGGCTCCGTATCGCTCGCGTATCGATGGCATCGCCCACCTATGCGGCCATGATGCCCATACAGCGGTCGGGATTGGCGTGGCGCTGCTGCTCGATGCCATGCGGGATCAACTGAAAGGAAGCGTACGCGTTTTCTTCCAGCCCAATGAGGAAGGCTTGCCCAGTGGTGCGCCCAGCATGATCGATGATGGCGTGCTGGAAGGTGTGACGGCCGCCTACGCCATCCACGTGGACCCTACGCTGCAAGCAGGCACGTTTGGCTTCATTACCGGACCTGCCACCGCCTCCGCTGACAAAGTTCGCTTGGTAGTACACGGCCCCACCACCGGCCATTCTGCCCGCCCGCACCAAAGCGCCGACACGATCTGGATCGCAACCCAGATTATGAGCACGCTTTACCAGCTGGCA
>CAYYHN010000996.1:0-1648 GCA_964471245.1 uncultured Rhodothermaceae bacterium
CCTCATCGTTCAAGTTTTTGGGTGAAGCATCGAGATTCCACACGGCCCGCAATCATCAAGGGGCATCGCATTCTATCAGATGCATTCGCCAACCACATTCGTAGTACCACCCTCGTCACCATGCCGTCAGCTCATCAAAAACCCGTACCGTCTTCCGCCTCTGAAGCAGCCGCACCACCACCCTTGCGCCTCATTCGCCCGATGGCCCACGAGCCAACGCTCGCCCATCAGCCTGACCGTGCACCGATGCGCAGTGCAGAACGGACGACAAAGATGACGCCCATATTCGTTCGGCAAAACCCACGTACGGAAGGCAGTAACATCTTCCGGGCGTTTTACAGCGAAAACAACCTGCACCTTGGCGCGGAGAGCGTAGTCCTCGAATGGGTGCACGCGGCGGGGATGCTAACCATCGAAGCAGGCTGCAATCTCGGAGGCAGCGTCTCATCGGATCGCCACATTCGCATCGAAGCCGGGTGCAACTTTGAGCGATTGCATGCGCCACACATCACCATTGGCGCAGCAGCCATATACGAGTTGGGGCGCTCGAATGGATCGGCCTCAAGCACCTCGGCGCAGCATAAGGCGGACGCGACCAAGCCAGCCTCGCATCAGAGCGCTATGTCCACATGGCCGACGCTCCGCCGTTTCATTCCTTCGGAAGGCTATGGCAAGCTCGATCGCCGTTGTCTTGTGCGACGCGATTTACGGATACCGGCGTACCACGCATGTGAGGGCCACCTCATCGTACACGGCGACCTGCGGATTGGCGCGGGCAGCCATGTACTGGGCGATGTCAAGGTGTATGGGAGCGTCGAGGTAGATCCTGGTGCCTTTGTGCAAGGCAACCTTTTCGCCGACAAAGCCATCCGCCTTACGCGCGATGCCACCGTACATGGGATTGTCGCCTCGGAAGATACGCTCGACATTGGACCGGGCTGCTGCTTAGGTCAACTCACGCGCCTGACCACGGTCAGCGGCGTTCAAGTGAGCATCTCGCCTAGTGTGCGTTTGCATGGCACCGTGTGGGCGACCGAACGCGGCACGATTGCAGAAGCGCACTGACTTCGGATTAGGCGCGGCTATTTGCGCTGGAACTGAGACAACTGCGGCGAATCCATGCAGTGAGCCTCTGCATTGGGTAGGCATGTCCAATGGGCCTGTGACCTGCATGGCAACCATAAACGTGTGATGTAACTCTTTGACGTGTGGATCCGTCTGGCTTGCGTTCGCGCTTGTTTCTACGCATTCATACCTGCATGTCCACGGTACCCAATCTGCTCTCATGCGGCGGCACCTTTGTTTTGGCGACGGCTCTGCTCAGCGTCGCCCCCTACGTCCTCATGTACCAAGCAGGCTCTACCGACTCGGCTTGGGCTTACCTCCTTATGCTCGTCCCCGCCCTCGCTGCGATTATCGCGCGCGTGGTGCACAAACAAGGCTTCAGCGGCGTAGGTTGGCGAGTGGGTTCGTGGCAACTTCTGTTCTTGGCGCTTCTTGCGCCCCTTGCCGTCGAGGCCGCAACGATCTGGCCCGGATTCAATTTCGGTGCGGCGCCAAACCCGGCGTTCAGCGTTGCGAATCGCGAGAACTTCGTCGAGCCCTTGATGACACGTGCCGTGGGACACTCGCGCCTCGGCCCGCAAAT
>CAYYHN010000997.1:0-1645 GCA_964471245.1 uncultured Rhodothermaceae bacterium
TACACTCTTTCCCTACATCTCGCTTTTGTTACCCGTCGTTAGCAGCAGGTGGTTGAATTTGTTGGAGATCGCCATCAGTGTGAGGCCACGGGCGCGTGCTTGTATGTTTTCCTCGGCCACACCCGGCGGTGTGCCTGCAAACAGGTCGGCGAGCATGCCCTCGAAGGCGGACACGGCGGGCTTGATGGCGACATGGTGGAACTCAATACCTAAATTCGCAGCCAGCACTTCCGAGTCTGTCACCGAACCCGTCGAGGAGTAGCGCGAGGGCATGGTGACACCAACAACACGATCAGCGCCAAGTGCCTCAACCGCAAGGGCACACGTGACGGCCGAGTCGATGCCGCCGGAGAGACCGAGCAGGGCTTTATTGAAGAAGCCCGTCTTCTGGAAATAGTCGCGGATACCCATTACGAGGGCATCGTGCAGCATCGTCAGGCGATCGCGTTCGGCGATGCATGGTGTGGGCGCGACCTCGGTGTCCCACACGAGCAACGCCTCCTCAAACGACGGCGCGCACAGCAGGAGCGACCCATCGGCAGCATGGATGCGGCTGTCGCCATCGAACAGCACTTCGGTGTTGGCTCCGACTTGGTTTACGTAGACGAACGGCACGCCATGCTCGCGGCAATTGCCCCCGATGATCCGGTTGCGGCGGCTGTGCTTGCCTTGGGCAAACGGTGACGCACTGATGTTGACGAACAGGTCAATGCCTTGCGCGGCCAACGCATCGATAGGGTTGTCATCGTACAGATGGTAATCAGCCTCATCTTCGTTATTCCACATGTCCTCGCAGATGTGGAGGCCAAGGCGCAATCCGCGCCACACCAAAACTTCCTGCGCTTCGGCAGGCTCAAAGTAGCGGTACTCATCGAAGACATCATAGGTAGGCAGCAACTGCTTGCTGATGTGGCCGAGGAGTTCGCCGCCTTCGTACAGAAGCGCTGCGTTGTGCAGCCGCTTGCCAACCGCATCCGGGTTCGGCACCGGTGCACCGATCACGATACCAAGGTGCTGCGGCACATGCGCAGCGACCCATGCGCGTGCATCCTGCACAGCGTCGATAAATGAAGGGTTGTCGAGCAAGTCCAGCGGTGGGTAGCCGGTGATGCAGAGTTCAGGGAAAAGCACGAGTTCGGCATCACGCGCAGCGGCCTCCTCAGCAAAAGCGACAATTTTGCGGCTGTTTCCTTGCAGATCTCCTACGGTTGGGTTGATCTGTGCGAGGGCAATCTTCATAGGAATGGTCGTTCGTAGCAGAACAGATAACTCAAGTTGCGTCCAACTTTCATAGGTTGTACGGGATGGATGTGTGGAGCGGATGGACGGGATCAAATCGGCATCTCAGCCCACGTTCTTCCTTTCTAGCCCTCCAAACTTTCCATCCTTTAAGTTGTGTGGTACGGCAAGAAAGGACGCCCAGCCAGCGGAAGCGTTCCACGCCCACTAGCTCGCAGGCCTCAACCTCCAAACAGCGTCTGCCGATGCGCAGGCGGCGGGATCTCGAAATGCTGATAGGCCCGCATCGTAGCCATGCGGCCGCGCGGCGTACGCTCGATGAAGCCTTCCAAGATGAGGTACGGCTCATACACCTCTTCGATGGTCCCCGCATCTTCGCCAACCGAGACGGCAAGGTTGGACAAGC
>CAYYHN010000998.1:0-1639 GCA_964471245.1 uncultured Rhodothermaceae bacterium
GTTTCATCGCGTCATCGCGAACTTCATGCTGCAAGGTGGCGATCCCAATTCCCTCGACGACAACCCATACGACGATGGACAAGGCGGTCCTGGCTACATGATTGATGCTGAGTTCAAGCCGCAGTTCATTCATAAGCGCGGGGCCATTGCGGCAGCTCGTACCGGTGACCAAGGCAATCCAGATCGCAAGTCGAGTGGCAGCCAGTTTTACATTGTGCATGGCGGTCGCCCCTTCACCGACGCCATGCTTGACGACATTGAGGGCAACTTGCGGCGGCAGATTCCCGACTCGACGTTTGCTTTCTCGCCTGAAGCCCGCGAATTCTACCGCACCGTCGGCGGAGCCCCGCACCTCGATGGCATGTACACAGTCTTCGGCGAAGTCATCTCCGGTATGGACGTCGTCGACCGCATTGCAGCCATTCCTACTGCGCGTAGCCAGCGCCAGCGCGTACCACCGCAAGTCATCGACAAGCCGTTCGAAGACGTGCCCATGACCGTCCGCCGCTACACGCCGTAGCTGTAGCCTGCATCGAATTCTTGTATCTTCTGGGCCATTGTTCATCTAATCATGTGGTCCCATGCGTCAGTGGTTTAAAAAGACGGGTATTGCTCCAGCGGCCCTGTTCATTGAAGTCGTGTCTATCGTGCTGGGCCTCTCGCTCGCGTTTGCGCTCAATGAATGGCGAGAAGGTCATGCCGAACAGAAACGAGTGAGGCAGGTCCTTCAAAGCATCGCCACGGAGGTCACCTAGAATCACGCAGAACTGAAGATTCGTCTCGGCTACTACGAAACGTTTCTGGCTCAACTGGACAGCTTGGAGGCCAGCGGTGTCGATCGGGCGGTCCTGACACCGCACGACGTACCAGTATGGCGCGGAGCCATGATGCCGATCGTCCGGAATTCGGCGTTCCAGACGGCGCAGATGACAGGAACAATGAACCATATGGGTGTCGAGACAGCTAGTCTGCTTTCCACACTCTATGCCTTTCAGAGCATTTTCGAAGAAGTAGCTATGGCGCGGATGTCGACGATCATGGATGCGGACACGTATACACTGGACGCTCTCGTCTTGCAGTTTCAGGCCTACCTTGGAACTGGTGAAGAGCTCCAGATGGTTTACCGGGAAATCGGTGAGGCTTTGTTGAAGCCGTATGGGTTTGACGTCGACGCCGAACCTCTCATTAGCTAATGACGTTTGGGAGCCCTACACGTTGCGTAGCTGATCACGCACCGTGGATGCACAGGGTCGAGTGTTGACCGCAGGCGTAATGTTGTTTCCCTCATCTCTGTCCACCCTGTGCCCTCATTCCTCGAACGTTGGACACAAATTGAGTCCCTCCTATGAGCCAGATGCAACGCTCTGAGCAAGAAATACAGCGCCGCGATAACCTCGCCGCCATCCAAGACTTTGGCGTCAATCCGTATCCGTACGCATGGCCCGTCGATGCCCACACTACCGACGTGCACGCGACGTTTGACGATGCCACGCATCAGCCGACCGAGGACGGCACGCACACGCCGCTGCGTGTGACGCTCGCCGGGCGCATCATGACGCGCCGGATTATGGGCAAGGCGTCGTTCTTCCATCTGCAGGACGCCGAAGGCACCATCCAGGTCTACATCCGACGCGATGAC
>CAYYHN010000999.1:0-1638 GCA_964471245.1 uncultured Rhodothermaceae bacterium
GGCCCGGCAACAACCTAAAGCTATGGCGACCGATGACACCCGAAGGCCGCTGGCGCTGGATGTTCTTCGACCTTGACTTCGGCTTGGGCGGCAACGCCGAAGGCCAGTACAACAGCAACACGCTCGCCTTGGCTACGGCAACCAATGGCCCTGCATGGCCGAATCCGCCGTGGTCGACCTACCTGCTGCGCAAGCTGCTGGACAATGAGGCGTTTCGGTATGCCTTCATTCAGCGGATGGCCGCACACATGAGCACGACCTTCGCCCCAGAACGTGTGCTGCACGTCATCGATAGCTTGCAAACAAACCTCACACCAGAGATCCCACGCCACAAAGCACGCTGGAACCGCTCGATCTCGTTTGGCGACACGTGGGACGACCTTATCGAGATCATGCGCGACTTCGCCCAGCGGCGGCCGACACGCGTGCGCGGGTTCTTCAACGCCCAATTCGGCCTGCCCGGCTCGGCCCGCCTCAACCTTGATGCGGGCACAGGCGGCCGCGTCCTTGCCTATGGCGTCCCGATGCCACGTGGCGCATCCGGCCCCGTCTTCTTTCGCGAAGTCCCACTCAACCTCGTCGCCGTGCCTGATGAAGGCTATGTGTTCACAGGCTGGCAAGGCCTCGTCGCCACGGCATCCGATAGCATCTCCGTCGTGCTCACCGGCGAGACGACGCTGACGGCTACGTTTGCACCGGACAACAACCCGACGAGCCACGAAACGACGCCCAATCGAATCGCCAGCCGCTTAGGTCCGAACCATCCGAACCCGTTTACCACACAGACTCAGTTCGACGTAGTACTTGGTGCAACTGGCCACGTGACGGTACGCATCCACGACTTGCTCGGCCGCGAAGTTGCTACCGTGCTCGACGCTATACGCCCTGCCGGCACACATCGCCTCACGTTTGATGCCCACGCCTTGCCCAGCGGCATCTACCTCTACACAATGACCACGGCCGAGCAGACGTTCACCCAGCAAATGGTCTTGGTGCGCTAGCAGGGAATGTATGGGCTTCTAGCTGCTAGGTTTGCCTGACATTCAGGCCCGTGACCTACACGATGGGTTGCTAACGTGCAGACGCATAGCTTGTACACTCCGCGTCGTCCCTCGCCAATTGGTACCTACTGCTATGCCTATCCCGATGACCCGCGCCGAGTTGATTGACCAAGTTGCATCAGCCTATGCCCGTTTGATCGGCGACCTTGAGCGTGGTGGACCGGCCTTAGCGGAGATCGTCTGCGTAGACGACTGGCGCGTCAAAGACCTGCTGGCTGTACGGGCATGGTGGGCCGAGCAGGTAGTTGCGTGGATCGAAGCAGGGCAGCGCGGCCATACGCCGGTGGTGCCTGCGCCGGGCTATACATGGAACGAAACGCCGCGCCTCAACACCGACCTCATGGCCGCCGATTATTTCACTTCCTACGATGCGCTCTGCCACCGCCTTGACGCAGGCTATGCGCGTGTGATGGACATGATCGACGCACTTGACGACACTGATCTGCTAGCACCCGGCGTCTACACATGGGCCGGGAAATGGCCCATTGCACGGTGGATGTCCATCAGCACGGCACGCCAGTACACGTCGGCGCGCACCTATGTACGGCGCGCCCTGCGTACGTGGCAAAAGGAGCAT
>CAYYHN010001000.1:0-1625 GCA_964471245.1 uncultured Rhodothermaceae bacterium
CGAGGAACGTGCCTTCCGTAGAGAGCCCTGCGCGGTCGAGGCCGTAAGACGCCGCACGGTCGGTAAACGTGCCGTCTTGGTTGTTGATGTACAGCGCGTTGTGGCCAGCAAGATCTTTGTACGCGACATTCGCGACGAATAGGTCGAGCCAGCCGTCACCGTTCACGTCCGCCATCGAAACGCCTTTTGTCCAATCGGCATCTCCGGCCACGCCTGCTTGCGTCGTCACGTCTTCGAAGCGGAAGTCCCCTTGATTCAGGTACAGCGCATTCGGCCCAGCCGAGGCGGTGAAGTACAGGTCAACCAGCCCATCGTTGTTCACATCGCCTGCCGCTACGCCACCGCCATCGAAGTAGTACAGGTAATCGATAATGTTGAACAGCGAATCCTCGGGCAAGTCATTCCGAAACGCTACGCCAGTCGCCGCCGCATCGCGTAGGCCAAACAACTGCGGGACCGATGCACCCGGCTCCGTATTCGGCGCACAGCCGAGCACCGTAACAAGCAATAAGAGAGGGAGGAATAACTTCATCGCACGCAAATCAGACCGCACAGGTAAAGACCGTAATGGTGGAACTGGAACTAAGGTAATGCGTTGATGCCATTCGCCTCGGAGCTAAAGCGATTTTCAACCGCATGCAACGTATGCCTCATTTTGGTGCGGTCCAAAATGGCGAAAATAACGCGGTCAAAGGCCCCAGCAAAACGCGTATCCGACAGCCACGTCCCAAATGCATCAGCGACCATGGTTGAGTCGTTCCGAAACACGCCACAGCCCCATGCGCCGAGCAGCAATGTACGGTGGCCTTCCGCTTGTGCCAAGGCGAGCACCATTCCAGCACGACGACGCAAACACGCCTCAATTTCGGGATGTGCAGTATTGTTGCGTCGTAACACTTTTCCCGCATTCGGCGCTGGTGCTGTAATCACCGAAGCCAGAAAAGGTTCATCAATCAAGCTTCGGCTTTCAACACGAAACCACGGCACAGCCGGACTATAAATCATGTGGTCGGTATAGAGCAAAGATTTTGTCTGCCGATTGACTTGGTAGTACGTTGGCTGTGTCAGCAGGCAGGGATACAGACCAGAACAGCGCGTCACGTCTTCTTCCTGCGCTTTGGCTCCTTTCAAAAAGCCGCCGCCTGCATTGCGGGCCGATGCAAAGTTGAGCAGCACGAGATCGCTGACACCTTCGTCTTGGACCAGGCGGCGGGCCGCTCGTTGTGTGGTCTCATCCGTGACTTCTATGATGGGCACACCTGAACCTGTAGCCGGTGCATCAAGAAGCTGAGCCAACTGATCAGGTGTGTAGAGCTTGGTGCCCTGTACGGCAGCTTTTACCTCTTTCTTCAGGTGTATGGTTGTACCTGAAGGACCGACATAGGAGCCTTGATCTAGAATTTCGAGTGTTTGTTTGGCAATACCTTTCAAAGACATGGGCTTAAGGCGTAGTCGAAGACGTATTCGCGGAGCAGATCTTGCTAGACGTTTACCGCGTTTGTAGCTGCTCTAGCGCCTCGTTAGCAAAGGCTGCGTCTGTTTGGCTAGCAGCGAACAGGGCGAGCGGGGCGACGTGTGGGTGCCATGTGGCGTCGCTTATTGCGTAGCGAACGGCTTGTTGCAAG
>CAYYHN010001001.1:0-1624 GCA_964471245.1 uncultured Rhodothermaceae bacterium
TTGTCGCTGAAGAAAACGATCAGCGTATTTTTAAAGCGTTTTGAGGATTTGAGAGTCTATCAGCGAGCATTTGATGGGGCAATGGAGATTTTTGAGGCTTCGCAGCAATGGCCAAAGGAAGAACGCTACGCTTTGACTGATCAGATTCGTCGCGCATCGCGTTCGGTCTGCCAGAATGTTGCTGAAGCATGGAGTAAGCGGCGGTACGAGCGGCACTTTGTCAGCAAGCTTTCGGATGCGCATGGCGAAGCAGCGGAAACCCGGGTCTGCCTCGACTTTGCCCACCAATGCGGCTACCTTGCCCCTAAAACCCACGCAGTCCTTACCAATACTTACCACCATATCGGTCGAGGCCTCGTCGCTATGATGCGTCACCCCGACTCATGGTGCGGCCCTAGCACCCTCCGAGAACCCGAAGCACCATACCTCACCACCGCAGAAGACGAAAACATGGACGCACCAAACACAACGTAACCTTACCACATTACCGCGAGGCAAACGAGCTCTCAACCACGAGCCCAGCGCATCCCCGTCCACGAGCAACGCGAACTCCCATCCACGAGGCAAAGCCGAGTCCCCATCCCCAACGCCCCCATCCACAAGGCCCAGCCGCGTCCCCAACCGCAAAGCCCCCACCCATGAAAAACTTCCGCCTCCAAGTCCTCATTCGTTTGCTGTTCATCGCGGCGACGATGCTGGTGGCGGTGTATTTGTTCTTAGAGACGACGTCGTATGTGGCCGGGGCGATTGTAGTAGCCGCGACGGTGGCGCAGTTGACGGGGCTGATTGCATACGTAGAGAAGACCAACCGCGATGTGGGGCGCTTCTTGCATGCGGTGCGGTACTCGGATTTCTCACAGACGTTTACCTCAGGAAAGCGAGGGGCATCATTTCGGGCGCTGAATCAAGCATTTACGGAGGTCATGGATGACTTCCGGCGCGAGCGTTCGGAGAAAGAAGAGAGCTTCCGTTATTTACAAACCGTGATGCAACACGTTGGCGTGGGTCTGATCTCGTTTGAACCTGATGGAACGGTGGAACTCATCAACACAGCGGCCAAGCGGTTGCTGCGGGTGCCCTACCTGAAGAACATCGCCAGCCTGCACGGCTTCAGTCCACGCCTTGTCGAGGTGCTGACCCACATCGCATCGGGCGAGAAGGCGCTGGTGGAAGTGGCCGATGATGACGACTTGTTGCAACTGGTGATTTATGGCACATCGTTTAAGTTGCGAGGTAAGGAATATACACTCGTATCAATCCAAGATATTCAGGCCGAACTCGAAGAAAAAGAGATCGATTCGTGGCAGAAGCTAACGCGTGTGCTGACACACGAAATCATGAACTCAATTACGCCGATCTCGTCGCTCGCGGCCACCGCTAACGAACTCATTAGCGACCTCGACGACGACTTACCCACCGATCTCGATGATGATACAGTAGAAACTCTCGACGACGTACGCGGAGCCATGCGTACCATTGAAAAGCGCAGTCAGAACCTGCTTAGTTTCGTTGGTGATTACCGTAGCCTCACCCGTATCCCCAAGCCCAAATTCCACATCGTCCGTGCCAGCGAACTTATCGGCAATGTCGTCGAGTTGCTCGGCCCCGACATCAAGGCGATGGG
>CAYYHN010001002.1:0-1616 GCA_964471245.1 uncultured Rhodothermaceae bacterium
GACAAGGCCGTCGCTCTTGATCTGCGCACGCGTGTTGCGCTGCACCAGATGCTGGGCGCGCTGCGAAATCGCCATCGTTACCGTGATCTTCCCACCGGGCCGATCCGGCAGCCGGACTTCTTCCACGCGCCCCACGTTGACGCCTTGGTATTGCACCGAAGAGCCTGAGCGCAGCCCCGCCACACGGTTAAACTGCGACTGCACCGCAAACGTGTCGCTCAAGATGAACGACCGATTCGCAATGGCAAACAGGCCTACCAAGAACAGGACGAGCCCGGCAATCATGAGGAGGCCGATACGTGTCTGGCGAGGCATAGTTCTGGGTATGGGAGGTTGGGGGGATGGGTGGTTTGGGGAGTGTGGGCAGTATGGGTGGTTTGGAGAGTGTGGGGTGGAATGGATGTACTGTGTTAGATGCTGCGCGTGTAGATTGGGAGCGGTGGGTTCACTAGTCTTTGGTTCGTCTCAATCTTCCCATCCTTCCCAAACTCCCCATCCTTCTCAAATTTCCATCCTCCCCAAACTCCCAGTCTCCCACACACAAACCCAACCCTTATCGTCCGAAGAAGTTGCGGAGTTCGGGGTGGTCGTTGTATTGGACTTCGTCGTAGGTGCCGCTGGCTAGGATACGGCCTTCAGACAAAAAATGCGCTGCATCGGCGATGATTTCGGCGCAGAGTAGGTCGTGGGTGATGGCGATGGAGGTGATGCCGCGTTCATCGCGGAGGCGGACGATGAGTTCGGAGACGGTGCGCACGGAAACGGGGTCGAGGCCAGTGGTGGGCTCGTCGTAAAGCAGAATTTTGGGCTGGAGGATGATCGCGCGAGCGAGGCCGATGCGCTTCTTCTGGCCGCCGGAGAGTTCGGCTGGATACTGGTCGCGCGTGTGGACGAGGTCGACCCAGTCGAGCGTTTCTTCGATGCGGTCAGTGCGTTCGGCGGGGGTGAGCGGCGTGTGGCGGTCGAGGATGAAGTCAAGGTTTTGGTGGACCGTCATCGAGTCGAACAGCGCGCCGCCTTGGAACAGGTAGCCAATTTGGAGGCGCATGCGGTCGAGTTCGTCGCCGTCGAGCAGGTCGGCGCGTTGGCCCATCACCCACACCTCACCGCTGGTAGGCTTCAGGAGCTGAACGATATGCTTGATGAGCACACTCTTGCCGGTGCCCGAGCCGCCCATCACAATCGCTGAGATGCCTTCGGGCACACCCATCGTGATGCCGCGCAAGATCTCCTTCGTGCCAAAGCTCTTATAGAGATCCCGCAACTCAATTAGCGGTGGGGCGCTATGCGATGCTTCAGTAGCCACAGCGTCAGCCTGCGATGTCGCCGAAGAGCGTGATGGAGATGCGCACGATGATGACGTCCGCCAACAAAATCAGCAGCGAAGACACCACGACCGATTGCATGGCTGCTTGCCCCACCTCGCGCGTGCCGCCGCGCACGTTGTAGCCGAGGTAGCAACTCACGATGCCGACGATGAAGCCAAAGATGCTGGTTTTCATCGTGTCGACGATGAGGTCGGAGAAACGCAGGCCGCTAAACGCCGTGTCGAAGAAGATGCGGTAATCCATGTCAGCAGAAATTGCCGATTCGAGGTAGCCGCCCAAAAGCGCAAT
>CAYYHN010001003.1:0-1616 GCA_964471245.1 uncultured Rhodothermaceae bacterium
CGTATTCGATGTGCCGCGATGCCACGACGAGCGTCTGCCGCATCAGGAACGAGAACAGCCCGCTAACCATGCTGAGTGCAATCACAACGGCTCCGAACGTCAGGAGCCCCCAGAAGGCTTCGGTGTAAAACCGCGCTTGCGCAGGGGTGCCTTGGTACAACTCATGGAGCGCCACAAAGCGCGGGATGCTATCGACCGCTTGCCGCACGATGATCGGCACGCCAATGGAGAAGCACGCCGAGACAATCGCAAACAGCAGCCCCGGCAAAAACAGGTGCTTGTACGTCCAGAAATAGTGGTTCAGCCGCGACAGGTGCTTCATGAACTTTGGCGGAGTGACGAGAGGCGCTTCCTGCAAACGCATCGTGTCCAGTCAGGATCCAATGGTTTTTTAGCCACGAATGGCACGAAGGGGTTGGGGCGGCTTTGGTTGGGGATTACAATGGATTCAGGGCGTTTTCTCGGTTGGGAAGTGCAGCTCTCGAATGCCGCAAGGCCGCAGCGGTGTGCTGATCCCCCGGACGGTGTTTATTTAGCCACGGATATTCACAGATGAACACGGATGCGGCGTGCGCTCGCAAACGGAGGTAATTTCGTCCACGAATGGCGCGAAGGGTTTGAGGTGACTTCGGTTGGTGATGACACTACATTCGGAACGGCGTCGCGACTGAATGGTGCGGTTCTCGAATGAGCGCGAAGGGTGCAAAGCTGCAACGGCGTGCCGGTCCCTCGGACGCGGGAAGATTAGCCATAGATCGACACGGATTTACCAGCACTGATGTTTGTGCAGCAGTACAATGCCCACGAGCCAACAAAACGTATCTTCCCTCCACCCCTCCCAAGCTCCCCACACCACCCAAACTCTCCACACTCCCATACCCGCCCTATGCCCACCCTTTTCTCCATCAAAACGCCGCTGATTACGCTGACGTGGGCGCGTCCAGCAAGTAAGGGTGTTGGTGAGGCAGCGTTGCATCTAAAGGTAGAAGAGGTGGGAGATGAGGCAGCGCAGGTCGAGCGGAGCGAGGTGGGAGCGTTGCTGGAGCAGGTCGACTATACGCTGCTGGTGCAAGCGGCATCGGGGCATAGGATGGCGGTGCGGCATCGGGACCCGGTGGTGGTGCAGCGGTTACATGCCGCGCAAGATGGCGCGGTGGTGCATGGGACCGTCAACTTTGGAACGCAGGTGGGGTATAGTCGCTTTGAGGTTGTGGTAGATGGGCGGACACATGTGGCGTTTGAGGTCGAAGTGTGGCCCTCGAAACTCGACTACAAGGATGATTTCGCAACCATCCGCGACGATGTGCAAGACGTAGCTGCCGGACTGGTGTTTGCGTACCTGCGGTCGACGTTTCAGTACGGCGCAGCACTAGGCGAACAGCCCGACGAACCCGGTTTGATCCCGTGGCTCCGCCTATTCGAACACGCAATCACCGATCTCGAAGCAGCCCTCGGCTTCATCGGGCAACAGCCGCCGTGGGTGACGGCACGTCGTCTGGCCGCTATGCGCCCCGACCGGATCCGCCGCCCCGACACTCACGTCCGCCGCGCTGCTGAGCAACGTCCCTTCGTGTCTGCTTCCCATCTCCCGACCCTTGTTGCCGCACCGGGGTACG
>CAYYHN010001004.1:0-1604 GCA_964471245.1 uncultured Rhodothermaceae bacterium
ATTGGTGGCGTGCCAGTCGACTTTGAGGTCGCCAATACGCACCTCATTATTGCACCAAACTCCCTCGCTACTGGCGAAAACACGGTGGCGGTAGATTTTACAGCGGGCGAAAGTTCGCTCAACCGCCACGACGATTTTTTGTACACGCTGTTCGTGCCAGATCGCGCCTCGTTCGCCCTCCCGATTTTCGATCAGCCCAACCTGAAGGCCCGCTACACCCTCACGCTGACCGTGCCCGACACTTGGCAGGCAGTTGCTAACGGCGCCGAGGTTGAACGTGTGAAAGGACACGGGCGCGTGCGCTACCGCTTTGCCGAGACCGAACCGCTGCCGAGCTATCTGTTCGCATTCGCCGCAGGCGTGTTCGAGGTCGAGTCCGCCGAGCGCGATGGACGCACGATGCGGATGTTTCACCGCGAGACGGACTCTACGAAAGTCGCCCGCAACCGTGACGCCATCTTCGACCTACACGCATCGGCGCTGACGTGGCTGGAAGACTACACTGGCATCCCGTACCCCTTCGGCAAATTCGACTTCGTGCTGATCCCATCGTTTCAGTACGGTGGCATGGAGCATCCAGGAAGCATCCTCTACCGGCAAGCCAGCCTGATGCTCGACGAAACGGCCACGCAAAACCAATACCTCGGCCGCGCCAGCCTGATTGCCCATGAAACAGCCCACATGTGGTTCGGCGATCTCGTAACGATGAACTGGTTCGACCATGTCTGGACCAAAGAGGTGTTTGCCAACTTCTTGGCGGCCAAAATCGTCAACCCGTCATTCCCTGAGGTCAACCACGACTTGCGCTTTCTTATGGCGCACTACCCGTCGGCCTACAGCGTGGACCGAACGCGTGGAGCCAATCCGATTCGGCAACCCCTCGACAACTTGCAGCAAGCAGGCACGCTCTACGGCGCGATCATCTACCAGAAAGCGCCCATCGTGATGCAACATTTGGAGCGGCTTGTGGGCGAAGAGACGCTGCGCTACGGTTTACAACAGTACCTAAACGACTACGCTTTTGGCAACGCCACATGGCCCAACCTCATCCGCATTCTCGACCGCCTTTCCGAAGAGAACCTCCGGGCGTGGAGCGAGGCCTGGGTCGAAGAGCCGGGTCGCCCCATCGTGACGATGCGCCTCGAACAGAATGGCGACGGCGGCCTTTCCGCGATTGTGATTGAGCAGGAAGACCCCATCGCCACCGGGCGGCGCTGGACGCAGGAGCTGACGGCCAAGGTCGCCTTTGAACCCAACGTCCACCTCGCCCTGCCGCTTTTGCTCGACCGCGAGCGGGTACGCGTCGGTCTCGACACGACGGCGATGCCGCTGTATGTCCTGCCCAACGGCGCAGGCGTAGGCTACGGCCTCTTCCGCCTCGACGAGCGCAGCCGTATGGGCCTGCTGACGCACTTGCCCGATATCGAGGATCCCATAGTACGCGGCACAGCATGGATCACGCTGTGGGAAAACATGCTGGATGGCAGTGTACCGCCGTCCGATGTGCTCGAGTTGATGCTCCGTGCCTTGCCCGAAGAAGCCAATGAGCTCAATATGCAGCGCGTGCTGGGCTATCTCGGCACACTGTATTGGCGCTACCTCTC
>CAYYHN010001005.1:0-1595 GCA_964471245.1 uncultured Rhodothermaceae bacterium
CCTTACGCAAAACGGCGTGCTCACATCGATCAACTCGGATTCTGCTGAACTGAACCGCCACTTATACCACGAAGCAGCCAAATCGCAGAAGTACGGCGGCTTAGCTGATGACGAGGCACTGGCGCTTATCACCATCAACGCAGCCATGCAGTTGGGCATTGACGACCGGGTGGGCTCCATTGAAGAAGGCAAAGACGGAGACATTGCCATCTTTGAAGGCCATCCACTGTCCATCTATGGCATCCCGATGATGACATTCGTTGATGGCGTAAAATACTTCGACCGCGTTGCCGACGCCGACGACCAGCGCTTGTCCATCGACCCGTCAGCCTCTATCGACTAGATGCCTCACTTTTCAGCACGTAACGCTATTTCGCCATGAACCTGTTACTCTCTCTCACTTTTGCGCTGCTCATGTTTCAGCAGCAACCCGTGGGTGACGACCTGAAAGGGCGTCAGGGGCTGTTTGCGGTCACGAACGCCACCATTGAAACCGTCACGAACGGCACCATTGAAAACGGCACCATCGTCATCCGAGGCGACCGTATTGAAGCCGTAGGCGCCAACATCACCATTCCAGACGGTGCCGAAGTTATTGATGGGAGCGGCCTGAAGGTCTACCCCGGCATGATCGACTCGGGCACCCAACTTGGGCTGATTGAGATTGGCGCCGTCGCGGTGACGCGGGACTTCCAAGAAGTCGGCAACATCAAGCCGCAGATGGAAGCCCTCACCGCCGTGAACCCCAACTCGGTACTCATCCCCGTTACACGCACCAGCGGCGTGACGACCGTCATCACCGAACCGTCCGGCGGCCTAATTCCAGGCGTGGCGGCGATGATCAATCTGCACGGCTACACGCCCGAGCAGATGACTACGGGTGGCGTTCGGTTGATGAAGCTACAATTCCCCACAACGGGGCGTCGCGGCTCGTGGGACCGGCGCTCGGATGAGGACATCGAGAAGGACGCCAAGAAGGCGCTGAAAGACTTGAACGATACGTGGGACCAAGCCGAACTGTACGCCCGCATCGATTCAGCGTACCGGGCGAACCCTGAACCGGGTCGTATGCCGGAGCAGAATCCAGAAATGGCTGCCATGATCCCTGTTATTCGAGGCGAACTTCCAGTGCTCATTTCCGTGAACCGCGAGAAAGATATCCTCGCTGCAATCGACTGGGTGCAAGAGCGTGGCCTAGCCAACGTTGTGTTCTCAGGCGTCTCGGAAGGCTGGCGCGTAGCCGACAAGCTTGCAGCATCGGGGATTCCGGCCATCGTTGGGCCGGTGCTTTCCATTCCGACCCGCCAGTCAGATCGCTACGACCGAGCCTATGAGAACGTCGCCATTCGTTCGGGTGAGGCAGAGAACGTTCGTAACCTCCCGTACAATGCAGGCTTTGCTGCGGCCTACGGCATGGGTACGGAGTCGGCATTGCGTGCGGTCACCATAAATGCCGCAGAAATCTTTGGCATTGACGGCGATTATGGCTCACTCGAAGCAGGCAAGAAAGCAAACCTCTTCATCTCGACTGGTGATCCCTTCGAGACCAAGACACAGGTGTTCCACGTCTTCATTGACGGCTTCCTTGTGCCACA
>CAYYHN010001006.1:0-1594 GCA_964471245.1 uncultured Rhodothermaceae bacterium
CTTCGGGAGTGCACCGATGGCGTTTCTCGACTCGGTTGTGGCGCGTGCCCGCCAACAAGGGTTGTGCGAAGGACGGACCCATGTCGCACCGGCCTCGCATTGGTCGACCGAGCAGACGTTTGGGATGACGGTAGCAAGCGGGGCGTTTGTACCCGGGCCGTACCTCGAAGCGATTCTGCAAAATCACTGGCTGATCGTCGACAACATTGGCGACCTAGAGAATGACATGCTCTTTGCTGAGTTGCTTCGTGTCCAGCAAGGACGACCAGTGTATCTGCCGTGTTACGACCAATATCGGATTGTGCAACTTGTTCCTGCACGTATGGCGCACCGGGCCAATGCGCAGGCGTTCATCATGCAGGCAGGTTGGCGCATGGTCGGCATCACATCGTCGGCGACAGAAGCGCATATGCGAAAGAATGCGCAGAACTTCCTCGATAAGTCGGCTCGGATCGTATTGCCACTACCCACAACGCGCCGCTTGTTGCAATGGCTGGCCACGCAGTTGGATCAGCATGAAATGGATCGGGAAGCACCGTTTGCCAGCTTCATGCTCAACCTCGTGAGAGCCCACCACGGGCTTCGGCGTACGGATGAGCGTGCCTTGCTCTCTCCAGCGCTAATCCGCGATTTGGTGGGCTACGCCGTGGAACGCCAGCGGCAAGACGCGCCCACGTTCATGCATTTGTTGGAAGAATCTGCAAGCGTGGTGCTGTTTCCGCGTTTAGGGATTGATGCAGCCACAGTGCCAACAGCTATACGGCAGACTCTTGAAGCCCAATTATCTGATGTGGAATATCGTGCCATCATGCAAGTTGGCGACTGAGTTCGACGTAGACCGGTCGCAACGTGCGTATTCCCCTTGAGGAGATGGCTGTATTCAGGTATTTTGGGAATGTGACTTATTCATTTAATACGTTGGAGTCTAATATGGGAAAAGGAGATCGCCGCACCAGAAAAGGAAAGATCGTGAATGGCTCGTATGGCAAAGCCCGCCCCAATAAGCCCAGGAAAAAAGTGAAAGCATCTAAAAAGGCATAGAAACACATTGCCTTTCCTGCACTCGATTTTTCACAAAAGGGAAGCTGTAGCCTACCGTTCAGGAATTGCTTACAGCATCCCTTTTTTCATGCGTCGATCCATGTCATCTTTAAAAATGCGAACCCATTGGGTTCCCCTTGGACTCGTATTACTTGCTCCTTTGGTAGCTACGGCTCAGACCCTGCCAGCGGATCTATCTTTTCTCGCGACACGTGCCGAAGCGACAGACTACGTAGAGACGACCCGCTATGATGAACTCATGGCGATGATGGAGTTGCTGGCGCAAGTCTCCGACCAGATGCATTTGGAGACCTTGGGCTTCACCACTGAAGGACGCCGCATCCCCATGATGGTTGTGGGCGACGTAGCCGATGGCTCGGCAAGCGCCGTCCGGGCGAGTGGAAAAACGCGCGTGTATCTGCAGGGAAACATCCATGCAGGCGAGGTATGTGGCAAGGAAGCCCTGTTATTGCTACTTCGTGCGATGGCGGCGGGTCAACATGCAGCATGGGCTGATTCGCTGGTACTTTTGGTCGCACCCATCTACAATGCC
>CAYYHN010001007.1:0-1583 GCA_964471245.1 uncultured Rhodothermaceae bacterium
CGACAGCCTGCACCGCATGACTTCGGCGGGGGGCACGGTAGACGCCGCGCTTTTGGCACAGTCCCAACGGTGGCAGACGGGCTTTCTGGCTCAAGAGGTGGCGGCGGCGGCAGAGGCGACGGGCTTTGCGTTCAGCGGCGTGGTCGCCCCCGTGCAAGGACGCGACTACTTTGGGCTACGGTACGCCGAATTTGTGGTACCGCTCACACGGGCCATTCAAGAACTCGACGACGCTGTGCTGCAACTTCGCACCTCGCTCGGGAGCTTGAACGCACGTGCAACGACGCTTACAACCACGTATGCCCTTCCCGAGACCGACAGCACCCGCCGCACCCTTTCGAAGCACACTGCTCTCCTCGAACACTACGAGGCACAATGCGGCTCGACGGCCTTGTCCGACGCGCCTCCGTGGTCCGGCCAGCAGTAGCCGAACGCATGCCTTGATCACGCCGCGCCATTGCTTCGCCCGGGTCACTCCAACGACGTCAGATAGCTGTTTTCGCTTCCTTGCACTATGCGCTTTCACGTATTCAGACCTCACCTCTTAGCACTCGCACTCCTCTTGCTGCTTGCTACCCCTGCCGCGGCGCAGGATGATAACTACGTCGCTGGGGACGGGGCTGGCGTTAACATCTCCACTGGCGACAGGCTCACCCTCGTCGGCGATTCTTCGGGGCATGACATGACGTCTGCACATGAGGCTGTTCTGCTCGGCTACCGCGCCGGGCGCTTCGCGACCACGTCTACTTTCGACGACAACGTATACGTTGGCTCGGGGGCAGGCTTTCTCAGTACGACGGCCACCGATAACGTGCTTATCGGGCACTTAGCGGGGTACTACGGGACTACCTTTAGTGAGATGGTGCTGATTGGTCAGGACGCTGGTTTGAACCACACCTCCGGCCTAGACAATACGTTCATCGGCTTCGCCACAGGATGTGGCAATACGGATGCCGATGACAACACCTACATCGGGGACCGCGCAGGTGCGGGTAATTCCGGTGCCTGCCGCGAAGATGAAGCCGGGCGCCAAGGCAACTTTAACACCTTCGTCGGATCAAGTGCAGGTGCCAGTATCAATGGCAACCTCAACGGCGGCATAGGTAGCAACGAAAGCGGCTTGCCCGCGAACGGCAACAGAGGCGGCTTCCGTAATGCTGCATTAGGTACCCAAGCGCTCTTCAGGCTAACAACAGGCTACCGAAACACTACTGTGGGTGACTCGGCGGGGATAGACCTAGGGGTTGGGCATAACAATACCTTCTTAGGGCAAGCTGCTGGGGCCAATACCGAGTACGCAGACTTCAACACGTTCGTCGGGGGGCGCGCCGGGTGGGACAACAACCGATCCAACAACGAAGATGATGCCAACCGCAACACCTACGTGGGTTTTGAGGCGGGCTTCACCAACCGCGAAGGTGAGGACAACGTCGCCATCGGGTACGACGCCGACTACACGAGCGTAAGCGGCAACATGCGCAACGTATTCATTGGCGCAACTGCTAGACTCCGAAGCGGCCGCAAAGATAACGTGTTGGTAGGCTACGGCGCCCGCTCGAACGTCCATAATGCCATCGCCATCG
>CAYYHN010001008.1:0-1582 GCA_964471245.1 uncultured Rhodothermaceae bacterium
GAGGCTGCCGTCGCCAGCCCCCGAATCAACAGCGTCTCGATGGTAACCGTCGGAAACAAGGCGAGCCCTACCCCGATGAAAACAATCAGATAGGACAGAATGCCCACCCAAAGCGCCAAATCATACCGCTTCTTTTGCTGATTCCAGCCGACGGCTTGATACGTGTGTCCCATTGTTATGGTGTAGGCTTAGCGTGTGGCAGGTCGATGGAAGTGATTTCCTCTTGTCGAGCGAGGCTGTAGAGCACTAGGCGGCCGCCTGCCGTCAAGGCCGTGTCCGGCAAGGCATAGGTTTGCGGCGTCGCACCTCGAAGCGTCCCGAGCAGGTAACGCAACTCTGGGTTTAGGTCCCAATACACGAGCACGTCGGGAATCAGAAGATCGGCTTCAGGTGCTAGGTATACGCCTAACCGCGTGGGCGAAGCTTGATCGCCACGGACTTCCACGTGTATGGGCGGATCGGTAGGCAACTGAAGGGTATTCAGCATTGCAGGGAGGTCGACTTCAGCAGACACCAATTCGGCAGGAAGCTCAAGAGTCGCTGGTGCAGGACGCGAAAGTAACACGGTACCCACAAGGAGCGGCAAAACGACAGCAAGCGCAGCAAGCATGCGTACGTGGCGACGACGTAGAGGGCGTATCATGCGTTCAAGGGAAGATGGTAATGATTAGGCAGCAGCGTCACGGTGGGCATTCCGCTCAGTGGGCGGCTCGGTAGCACCACGTTGCCAGCGCCATGCAAGCAACGGCCAAAGCGCAATCACGCCCGGCAAGATGATCAGTTTAAAGCCGCGTGTGCTGCCTTCCGTCGGGGGATCGATGCGGCGTAGCCCACGCAAAAGAAACGGGATAGCGAACAGGATGCCTAGCGCCATGTAAACCAGCAAGGCGGTCGCCAGTGCATTGGCAAGGGGGACGGACATGGTGGGATGTTGAGGTGGAAAGGTAAGGGAGAGGTTGCAAGGTAGGAAATTTCAGAAACGGTAACTCAGCCCGAGCCCGACCAGCAAGATGGCTCCTTCTCCAACCGCTTCGCCGTCCGTCCGCACATTGACCTCTGCTCCAAGCGCAGCGGCACCCTCCAACACCCATCGCTTCGCACCAAGTGGTAGTGCATAGCCGATCTGGGCTGTGGGCTGTAGTACCGTCACCTCTGTAGTGCCTGTACGATCAGGTACGTTACGGTTCGGGGCTGTATCGGTCCAGTCGATGTCCAAGAACCATAGGTCGGTGCGCACACCAGCAAAAAAGCCGGAGTGGTCTGCGCTGAAGTAGTAGCGCCATGCCAAGCCTGCACCGGGGCCACCGCCTTCTTCATTGTCATGCTTGCCCCAGTCGCGCCGGTCTGTAGCGTTCCAAGCAACGAAGGCCAGCGCTTGGCTGGCAGGTGAGATGCTGATGCTGCCTTGGATGCTTGTAATTAGGCCCGCTGGGTATGCTTGCAACGTCAACCCGACTGATGCTTGTGCCCGCGCGTCCACCGAGATCACACTAAAAAGTAGAAGGAGTAGTGGAACGAGGCGATGCATGAGGCTTTGGATCGATTGGTTGCGCGCCGAAGATACGACATGTGCGCGGCCCTT
>CAYYHN010001009.1:0-1580 GCA_964471245.1 uncultured Rhodothermaceae bacterium
CATAGCGGGGTCCAAAACGGAAAGGTCTGCAATAGCCATCTCCCGAACAATACCCCTGTCGGTTAACCCAAGCCGTTGGGCAGGCAAACTGGTCATCTTTCGCACGGCTTCGGAAAAAGAAAGCACACCTTCATCCCGCACATAGGTCGCCAAAACCCGGGCAAATGCACCGTAATTGCGCGGATGTGGTACGCCAACACCCGGATTCGGCACCCCGCCATCTGAGGCGATCATCGTCATGGGATGCTGCATGATGCGTGCGACATCCTCGGGCGACATCGAGTGGAAGACGCCTTGGCAGCCGCCGTTGGCTTGGAGCGTCATCGCCAGCTCGGCGGCGTTGGGGACATCGGGAGCCAAGCTGCGGGCGATGAGGATATCGGCGAGGCTTTGGCCGTTGAGCGAGGAATCCCACGCGCAGTTGGCGGCGACAATCGTAGCTGGATCGCCTCCGCGCTCGGCGTTGATGTGGTCGATGATGTCTTGCTTGATGCGTGCGCGTGTCTCTGGATCGTTGAGCCGCGTGATCAGATCGCCCTGCCCGCCTTCTTTGCTCCATGCGGGGAAGAGAATCGTGAGACCCGTGCTCGATGCAGTGTATGGGTACTGGTCGCTCATTACGTCGACACCGCGTGCCCTAGCTTCATCGAGGCGGGCGAGCGACAAGGCGCTGTTGCCCCAGCGATGCTTCCCAATCACCTTATGGTGCGTCACTTGCGCCGGAATACCAGCCTCGTCGCCGACACGAATGACCTCATCGACGCTTTCGAGGAGCTTCCCACCTTCATCGCGAATATGGCTAATGTAGAGGCCGCCATAGGGTGTCAGTTCATACCCGAGGGCCACGAGTTCATCTGTCGCGGCATACGCGCCGGGTGTGTACTCGAGTCCAGATGACAAGCCAAACGCACCCTGCGCCATCGCCTCGGCGACGAGGCTGCGCATTTCTGCCAATTCGTCGGCCGTAGGTGCGCGATCTACGTTGCCCATCACCACGTTACGAATGGTGCCATGCCCTACGAAAAGCCCGACATTGATCGCAGCTGGGGCGGCATCGAGCCGTTCGAGGAACATGCCAATCGGTAACGGCGAGCCGCCGTCTTGGCCGCCCATCGCCGTCGTAACACCTTGGCGGAGGTAGTTTTCGGCAA
Organism: uncultured Rhodothermaceae bacterium; assembly: GCA_964471245.1. Classification (GTDB taxonomy): domain Bacteria; phylum Bacteroidota; class Rhodothermia; order Rhodothermales; family CAYYHN01; genus CAYYHN01. The sequence continues at coordinate 1,152 of CAYYHN010001009.1, forward strand.
GCGGGCGCTGCCCGATGCCGCTGCCATCGAACGTGCGGCTGGTGGCATGGCTATGGATGTCGATGAAGCCAGGCACGACGGCGAGTCCCGTCACCTCGAACCGCTGTGTGGCTTCAGCGTCGGCTAGGTCGCCGAGCGCGACAATCCGCCCATCGCGCACGCCGACATCGGTTTGGACCGGTGGGTTGCCCAACCCATCATACACGGTCCCGCCTACGAGGAGCACGTCGAAGGGCTGGGCATGGGTCGTCGTAGCAATCAGAAGGAGACAAACGAGGTAAGCAAACAGGCAACGCATAAGGCTGAGCGAGAGGCGATCCAGACACACAGGCGAACGTGCTCAATATAATGCATGTTGTGTGGCGGGCTACACGACATGCGGGATGGACTGTTTGGAGCGTTGGAATGTATGGATAGTGATTCGTTCAA
>CAYYHN010001010.1:0-1579 GCA_964471245.1 uncultured Rhodothermaceae bacterium
CCCCGTTGCAACGTCCGCTCTACGCATGGCGTGGTCGACCCTTTCCTCAAGCTGTACACGCGACGCGTCGCATATGGCCTGACGGTGTGATGGAAGGCTTCTTCGTTGCCAAAATCCGAAAAACAAGGTCAACCTTGTAAAAATCGCAAGGTTGTTGTTTATTTAAGGCTACATTCTGCATCCTTGGATCAATTTAAGACGCAATCTGAGCTAGTCGATACCATTTCTTACGCTGTAACGCGAAAAATGTAACCTTATCTAAACTTGGTACGTTGCTTGCCTATACCCTCCAAGTCAGCGTTTCAGTTCAATCGACACAGCCCAAAGCCTCCGCACACATGTTGACGCCTGCCTGTTATTGCCGCGCCAGCCTCCTCTTTTGTTGCGGTCTTCTTTGCTGCGTATTCCTCGCGTCTGCGCAATCTCTTGGACTTCGTACCGGTTCTACGGGGACCCCTGCTGTCGAACGAGACGCCGATCGTACGTACAAGAAACCTAAGTTTATATCGTCTTCTGCATCGGTTTCGCGCTTAATTTCGTTCAGTTTCCCTGTTTCGAAACGCCAGTCCATTACTGTGAGCACCGAGATGTTGCGGTTGTCCACCTTCTACGTGAAGACCCCCGATAACAGCAGTAATCCAGATTGGAAGTTTCGAGGAGTGCCTGTAACGGTGGGGTATGAGTATACGCTCTCCGATCCTATGCGTCGCATTGTTCCGGTTATTGGTGCTGGACTCTCAACGTACTATTGCAGTACCAGCCACCGCGATGGCGCATTCGATCCCGCGTTAGTGTTGTCCCAAGAAGAATCTTTCAGCCGTAGTAGTGGCTTTGGCTATGGTTTGCAAGCTACAATGGGACTGCGTGGAAATATCAGTCGCAACCTCTTCGTACAGGCCCAAGGCCGCTACCGCCTCATTAAGGGCCACGCCTTCGTTGCAGACACTGATGGCCTCAGCGCTAGCTTCCCACTGTTCGACTTTGCCGTCGGCTTCGGTATCCGGCTATAAGCGATTGGGGGCTGCAACTCATTCTCCCCATGCCATGCCTTTGGCAATGCTACTATGCCTTTCCGCCTCCCCGTTCGGGTATCGCTACGCCCTGGTGCTCTCGCTGACCTAGATGGTGCTCTGTCGCCCCACGGTAGTGTGCATCATCTCTTACTTGTCACGGATACTGGTCTTGAATCCACACCTTGGCCTAGCCGCGTGCGTGCGCAGCTGGAAGCAATGGGTGTGCGCGTAACGACCAACTGCAGCATCGAGGCGAACCCGCGCAGCACAACGGTTGATGCCTTGGCCTTGGAGGCACGCGAAGTGGGTATAAGTGGCGTTATAGGCTTGGGCGGAGGCAGCGTCCTCGATGCTGCAAAAGCCATCGCCATGTTGTTACACAATCCCGGTGGCTGTGCCGATTACGAAGGTCGCAACCGGTTCGCTCATTCGCCTGCTCCATTTATTGCTATTCCCACCACGTGTGGGACCGGTTCTGAAGTGACATGGGTCTCGGTAATCACGCATCCATCAGCACGGCGCAAAATGAGCATCAAAGGTGATGGTATGTTTCCCACAGCCGCCCT
>CAYYHN010001011.1:0-1568 GCA_964471245.1 uncultured Rhodothermaceae bacterium
AGTCCTGCCGGGAAACAGGTCGCTGCACGTGACTATGAAAACGGGCAAGTCCACGGCATACGACGCGTATGGGATCACAAGGGCAACCTCCTACTGGAAGCCGAATACGCTGAAGGCCAACGCCACGGCCAGACGACGTGGTTCTACACGAACGGTCAAAAACGCCTAGAAACGATGTACGCCAACGGCCAACGCCACGGTGCGTCGTTGCAATGGCGCACCAACGGCAAACTTATCGGCGAGGCCACGTGGGCCGAGGGCAAACGCACCGCCTACGCCCCCGCCGAGCACTAGTCGCTCACCGCAGACGAACGATGTCGCTCGTTGCAAAGACGTGCCCGACGGCGAGTTGCAACGCGGGAGAAGCATACAATTCGGGTGGCACACTGATATCGGCGAGGTAGAGCTCCCCGACGTGCGCAGCCACGCCCTCAGCGAATAACCCCTCTTTGGGCAGCGCCAACGTCATCGTCGCAGCAGCTCGTATAGCAGGCTCGAGCAGCGTCCCGGTGGTCGTGTCAAGGCCGGTTGGCGTATCGAGCGCGAGGATGGGCGCCGTTTGCGCATTGGCCCAGCGGATGAGGTCGGCGGCAGCGCCGCGCGGTGCGCCGCGTAGGCTGTAACCGATGACGCCATCAAGAATGAGATCGGCAGAAGCTAGCGAGGGGGTCGCGTCGGCGGTGTAGATGGCGACATGCATCCGGCGGAGGATGCCCAATTGGTGCGCAGGAATGGGTGTGAAGGCATCATCGGGTTTGGTAAGCACCACCTGCACCTCGGCACCGTAGTTGTGTAACCGGCGTGCGGCAACGAGTGCGCCGCCACCGTTGCCGCCCGTACCGGCAAGCACCACCACGCGCTTCCCCTTGGATCACCGTCGAGGAACCGTTTGCGTGCTACATGCGCGAGGTTGCGTCCGGCGTTCTCCATCATCTGGATCAGTTCAATCCGGTAGTCCTCGATCATGGCTCGGTCGACTTCGATCATCTGTGCGGTGTCGAGGGTAGGTACGTTGGTAACGAACGGGTACATGGGCTGTACGGCGTGTTCCGTGGATGCTGAAAGGCAACAACTTAGTCGAAACTGATCATTCGCACACCATCTTTCGCGGCGGCTTGCAGTTGTACGATGGGTTGTCGTAGTTCTGGCGTTGTCCTTCTCACACACACTCCGACTCTTATGCGTTTTCCCACCACGTTGGGCGTGCTGGCCATTTGGTGCGTGTTGCTTGCACCTAGCATCCTCGGCCAAAGCACCGAAACCCTTGCCCCCAACAAGCAAGCCGTCATCGCCTCTGTCGATGCGCGCGCCGAGGCACTGACCGCCCTGAGTGACGCCATCTGGCACCACGCCGAAGAAGCCTTCCAGGAGACCGAGTCGGCAAAAGCGCTGATGGACTTTGCACGGGCCAATGGCTTTCGCGTGAATGAAGGCGTGGCTGACATCCCGACAGCCTTCACCGCCGAATACGGCTCCGGTAGCCCAATCATCGGCATTTTAGGTGAGTTCGATGCGCTCCCCGGCCTTTCACAACAGATCCAGCCGACACGGGCACCACTCGTCGAAGG
>CAYYHN010001012.1:0-1561 GCA_964471245.1 uncultured Rhodothermaceae bacterium
CACAAAAACGAGCCGTTTCCCCCACACGCCGCGCAGAAACTCTAAGAACTGCTGTTCCGAATCGGTTAGCGGGCGGTCGTATGAGGTTACGAACAGCACGAGGTCGGCGCGGGGCACGAACTGCTCGGTAAGCGTCTGGTGTTGCTTGATGATGGAGTTGGTACCGGGCGTATCGACTAGTTCGAGGTGTTGCAGCAACGGCGAGGGATAGCGACGCTCGACCAAATATTCTGACTCAGAACGCTCGGTGCGCGTTTCGCCGTAGCGGAGTACCGTGATGCGGTCGGTAGTAGGGATGGGCCCTTCCTTCATCACCTTCTCGCCAAATAACGCATTCACTACACTCGACTTCCCCGCATTGAACTCACCCACAATCACTACAAGAAAGAGGGCATCAAGGTTCAGGATGATGTCACTGAGGGCTGCAAGCGTATCGGGAGCGGCATCGGTTGCAGCCAACAACGCGCGTAGGTCACCAAGCAAGGCGCGTTGCGCGTCAAGGATCGGCTGGACGGCGGCGGGAAGTAGTTTCATGGGCGTACAGAGGGCAGAAACATCGTACGCGGAACATACGGTGTCTGCCAACGACATCCCAAAAACAAAGGAGTGAATCCTACATCCCTGTAGTGTCTACCTAGATAGTGTAATACTATACACAGATGTGTCGGTTAATTGCTTACCCGCTTCACGAAGAGACCCCAGTGGCTGGGATTTTCAGGTGGAATCTCGCCGAAGTCCTCATAGGCATGCCAGAGGTCCGATTCGTACGCAGCCAAGTAGGTACCAGCGGGGAGCGTGAGAGTGCCTTGGTACAAACGGTTGCGTTCGTCTCCGCCGGCTGGCATGGTATTTTGCAACGTCATTTCCCAAACGATCTCGCCGGTGTCTTGCTTGCGAATCCAACCATAGTCGTAGCGACCACTGCGGGTGATTTCGCCCACGCTTCGGATAAAGAGTGTCGTCTCCGAACCTAGTTCCATCAGCACCTGCACGTCTGCCTCATTGCCAATGCTGGTCTGGTTGACGAGGATTTCGCCACCTTCGGGTTCAGGCTCCATATTGGCGGGGGGCGACATAGCTGCTATCTCCGTCTTGGGCTCATCCTCAAGGAAAGCGACAGGCTCTTCGGGCATGGCCAACAGTTGGAATTGTGTCGTGTCGGGGGTCTCACCTAAAGCAAACAACGTGACGCCCCAACGTTCCGGATGATCGGGCGTACCGTTACGCCAATCGTTGGTAGCATGCGACCCATCGGTCTGAAAATAGAGGGTGTAGGTATCTGGCTCTAGCGTAAGGAATGCCAATTGCTCGCGATTCGTCTCGCTGCCGCCACCTTCACTGGAAGCATCAAAGCTCATTTTCCAGTCAGTACCGTTGTTGCGCGCTTCCAGCCAAGCATAATCGTAGAGGTCGCCACTGGTGCTGATCTCGCCTAACGCATACATGAGTACGGACGTGGGCTCCTTGACGACAAACTGCTGTCGTGCGTGTTCGTTGTTGCTGTACCCTGTAAGCTGTACTAAAGGCGCGCGTCCTTGCCATGGATCAAAGGCACGCAAAG
>CAYYHN010001013.1:0-1559 GCA_964471245.1 uncultured Rhodothermaceae bacterium
TTAGGGTAAGGGTTCTGCACGAATTGATCTTTATCAATCAAGTCATCGTGTGGTACCGACGACGCCTCCAAAATACGCATCCCAGTCGGTGATGATGCGCGTCGCAATCGGGCTTTGGCAGGGCATGGGGCAACCTTTAGAAAAACTATAGGCTTTCCTTAGGTGTGCAGCGCGGCATCGGGCTACCGTAAGGGCTCTTACAGCAGAAATCGAAAGGGTCGACAGTGCGGATCGGATCGGCGTCAACGTGCGAGCTGAAACCCAACGGCCAACAGCCAATAGCCAACAGCCGCGGCGCTCAGCAACAACGCCGTCTGATCACCTTCGCCCCTTGCGAGCGCCGCAATACTCATCAACCCTCGTGCGTTGCCATGTCCTTCCGCTGCTTTCCTGTTCCGAATGTGCTGTGCACAGCCCTGCTCGCGTGGGTGCTCGTGGGCTGCCAAGTGCCTACGTCCGCCCAGACGCTCGACCGCGCCTACCCCGAAGCCCGTGTCGCCGAGCAGGTCGACACCTACCACGGCGTGGCCGTCGCCGACCCGTACCGCTGGATGGAAGAGCTCGACGACCCCGAACTGCACACGTGGATGCAAGAACAGGACAACCTCCGCGCCGCCTACCTTGCCGATGTTCCGCTGGTCGATTGGTTTGCCGAACGCATTGCCGCCCTAGGCACCTACGCCGTCGAAAGCGCACCGACACACCGAGGCACCCACACGTTTTACACGAAGCGCAAAGCTGGGAAGACCCAGGTGCAGCTTTACGTGGAGACGGCCGACGCGCCGACACCACGGCTGCTGCTCGACTTCGAGGAGTTGAACGCAGGTGGCAACATCGGCTTCGTCAGTTCCTACAGCCCCGATGGCCGCTATCTGACGTACAGCACTGCCGAGGGACAGGCCCGTTGGTACACCGTACACCTGCTTCGGGTCGCTGATGGCGTGACGTTGCCCGAGACGCTGACGGGCATCTACGGTGGTCGCAGCAACCTCGCGTGGACGCACGATGAACGCGGCTTCTTCTACATCCGCTACCCCGTCCCCGACGACCCGCAAGCTCCACTCGGCCTGCCCACGATCTACTACCACGAAATCGGCACGCCACAAGCCGCCGACCGCGTTGTCTACCAGCGGCACGACGAGCCGACCCTGAGCTTTAGCCTGCGCATCACGCACGACGGGCACTACCTGATCTACGAAGCTTCGGCGAGCGGTGGCACGTTCAACGGCATGTACGACCGGATCTTCGTGCAAGACCTGCGGCAACCCGATGCGCCCGTCCGCGAGTTGTTTGCCGGGATGGACGCGAACTTTGCGTTCGAGGGCAACAACGGTGAGACGTTCTGGATTCGCACCAGCCACAACGCCCCGCAGCTTCGCGTGGTTGCTGTTGATGTCAATCGGCCCAGCGTGGCGGCGTGGACTGAGGTGATCCCCGAAGCCGAGGCTGCCATTCAGGCCGTCAGCGAGGTCGGCGAGCGACTGGTGGTGCAGTACATCCAAGATGCCCGTACGCTCGTCCGCATCTTCGACCACGCCGGGCGTCTCCAGCACGAGATC
>CAYYHN010001014.1:0-1555 GCA_964471245.1 uncultured Rhodothermaceae bacterium
GCCGCCTGTTCCCGATTGAACCGACGCCAGCCAAACCCGACGTGCCCCAAGCCCCAGCTTGGAAGCCGATAGGCGATATGCTTGATCAGCATATGGACAAACTGGTGGGTCGCCTTGAACAACTAGAGCAACGTCTCGGCGAAGCCGTCATCGGTGCAGGGCATGCATGGGTTGCCCATCCGCTTTATGGCGCGCTGCTCCGGCAGAAGATGCAATCTGCGACCGTCACAAACCTCTTTAATGAGTTGGCGCTGAACGGCTTCACGCCTAACGACACGTCGGATACGGTGAAGCACCAGTTGGCGCAGCGCCTCCGCGACAAGCTTAACTTCCCGGCCACACGCCTCGGCCTCGAAACGCTGATGTTCATTGGCCCCAGCGGTGCGGGCAAAACGTCGCTCATCCTGAAGCTTGCTAAGCATCCGAGCTTCTATGGCCCACGCCAGACTGCGGTCCTCGTGCTCCAACCACCTGCCGACAACAATCGTGTGTGGCAGAGCCCAGTTGAGTTGTACCGGCATCATGGCCTACGCGCCTTCGCTATCCGCACACCCGACGATATGATGATGGCACTGCGCAATGTGCAGCAGTACGACCAGTTGCTGATCGATACGCCTCCAATGCCCGTACGTCCGGCAGCTGCGCGAAAATTGCTGCTGCATCTGAAGAACCTCGTCGCGCCCATTGTGCCGCTGCACGTGCAACTCGTCATGAACACGACACGCGTCGTCGAACGGTTTACACCGAAGTACTTGGAGCATCTGCCCATCCGCCCGCACGCCCTTGCCCTCACTCACCTTGACGAAACGATGGGCTGGGGCCGCGTAGCCGAGTGGATTATGCATATGGAACTGCCGGTCCACTTCGCTTCGACTGGCCCCGACATGCAACGGCAGCTTGAAAGCTTCTCGCCGCGGTGGTTTACCGAGGCTATCCTGAACCTGTAGTACACGGACCCGATGCTGTACGCACCTTCGAAGGCAATCGGCATCTCTTCCCAAATATCCTTGCCATGCGCAGATCTTCCACGATCCTTGCGGTAACCAGCGGAAAAGGCGGTGTAGGCAAAAGTGTCGTCGCCGTCAATCTCGCCCAGCACCTTGCCGATGAAGGCCACGAAGTCGCCCTCATCGATGCCGACTTCGGCCAAAGCGACTGTGCGATTTTGTTAAATGAAACACCGCCGCACAGCCTCGACGATGTTGTGCATCACCGCGCTTCAACCAATGACGTCTTACACCGCACTGCAGGTGGCTTCGTCCTCGTACAGGCCGCTCCTGACGCAGGCATGGTCAACTACGAACCGCGCCTGTATGCCTCGCTCGACGCTCTACTGCTGCGCTTACGCCGTACGTTCGATTACGTCATTCTTGATGCACCCGCTGGCGTCGATGAACGCGTACGCTGGGCACTCGACCGCGCGGACTTGGGCATCGTCGTGCTCGTAGGCGAACCGACCGCCGTCGCCGATGCCTACCGCCTGTGCAAACTTACATGGGCCGCTGATCCGGCGTATCCGATGGGCGTATTGGTCAACCACGCTGACGACGAACCC
>CAYYHN010001015.1:0-1553 GCA_964471245.1 uncultured Rhodothermaceae bacterium
CGTATCATTTCGCTGTTCGGAAGCGCCGCGCTTGCAGGCTATACCATCGCCGTACGTGTCATCATCTTTGCCTTACTCCCATCGTGGGGCATGGGCAATGCGGCAGCTACGTTGGTGGGCCAAAATCTGGGTGCAGGAAAACCGGACCGTGCAGAGCGTTCGGTTTGGATCACGGCGTTCAGCAACACCGTTTTCCTCGGCATCATGGGTGTCATCCTGATCATCTGGGCCGAGCCCATCATTCGCATTTTCACCACTGACCCCGAAGTCCAGTCATACGGCGTGCAGTGCTTGGTCATCGTCAGCTACAGCTTCCTGTTCTGGGCCTTTGGGATGGTTACGGTGCAGGCCTTTAATGGAGCTGGCGACACCATTACGCCCACGTGGATCAACTTCCTCTGCATGTGGATGATCCAGTTACCCGTAGCCTATATGCTAGCTGTGCCTTTCGAAACCGGCTCCGGAGGCGTGTTCTGGGGGATTGCGATCGCCCAAACGCTCTTGGCTTTTGTTTCGGCCGCTGTCTTCCGTCTTGGCCGCTGGAAAACACGTGTCATTTAGCTAGGTGAGCTCCCCTAGAAGTGGTTGGTGCCTGCATCAATTATTGTAGCCAGCCCGAGGAACTGCGCAAGATGGGGGCACGTTGCATGATGAATTGTAACACCAGCACCCTCAACGACCACGAAATCTATGGCAACGCTGACTGCAGCCCCCATTGAGCTATCCTCGCGTGCGGCCGATGAGATCCGCAAGATCATGACCACCAAGCAACTTCCCGAAGGTTTTGGCCTTCGTGTGGGTGTGCGTGGTGGTGGCTGCTCGGGGATGAGCTACATTTTGGGCTTCGATAAGCAACGCGATCACGATCTTACGTTCGATCTAGAAGGCATCCCGCTCTACCTCGACAAGCGGCACGGCCTCTACCTCATGGGCACGATGATCGATTACCACGATGGCCTCAACGCACGAGGGTTTACGTTCAACAACCCGAACGCGACCTCTACTTGCGGATGCGGCTCAAGCTTCGGTGTATGACGAAGTGACCGGGATCGTCCACACTACCCGACCGAGTGGGCAGCATCACCTGCGGATCTGGCAGTTTTAGACCAAAACAACTTGTTGGTCCGGTATTTGCCTCACCGCGTTCAACCCAATCGGATACCTGCCCCGCGCTGCTCTTTCGTGCAGTGCATTCGGGCCACTTAAAGAATAGCATGGAAGGAAATTTCTCAAACCGGGTACGCGACGTAATCTCCTACAGCCGGGAAGAAGCCATTCGACTTGGCCACGATTATATCGGTACCGAACACCTGCTCCTTGGCATCATTCGCGAAGGCGAAGGCATTGCTGTCAAAATCCTGCGGAACCTCGGCTGCGACCTCTTTAAGCTAAAGCGCGCCATCGAGGACACCGTACGTAGCACGGGTGGCACCCTGACCGTAGGCAACATCCCGCTGACGAAGCAAGCCGAGAAGGTGCTCAAAATCACCTACCTCGAAGCCAAGCTTTACAAGAGCGACGTCATTGGCACGGAGCATTTGCTCTTGAGTTTG
>CAYYHN010001016.1:0-1549 GCA_964471245.1 uncultured Rhodothermaceae bacterium
TACCACGCCATGTAGCTATCCTCGGCGCAATTGCCGGGGCCACATGGATCGGCACACTCTACCTCGCGACGCTCAGCTTCTTTGCCCCCGATGCATGGGCGATGCTCATCTCGGAGACGGTCATCCCTGAAGTGGTTGGCGGCGTGTGGTTTATCAGCTACTTGGCCTACACCATCGACCTCGGCGTTTGGACGTGGCGACTAGAGGATGTGACGGAAGAAAACCGTCAACTGGTGTAACGCTCACATAGGAAACAATGCCGTCAGCACGTCAAACGCCGTGCTTTGGCGGATCGCCTCGGCGGCTTGTACGACAGCTGCTTGTATGTGTGGCGTGTGGTAACCCAGTCCATCGTACAAATACCCTGCTTGAAACGGACCCACGGTGCGCATGAGGATCTCAGCACCCATGTGGATCGCAGCCTGCTCGGCTAATGACGTACCCCGAAACATGTAGCAATGCATCCCGAGGGCGTATTCGTAGGCCGGAGCAAAACCCTGCCAGAAGGCCGTGCAAGCGTCCTGTTTCACAGGTGACGGTGCGCAATGGTATAGCATCCAGATGTGGGCAGCCAGATGCCCCACGTCTTGGGCAGGCCGCCCAAAGTGCACAAACTCCCAGTCGATGAGCCGCAGTCCATCCGGGACGATGAGAATAGAGCGTGGCCAGAGATCACCCATGACGACGCACTGCCCTGGCTGCTGAAACGCCTCACCGAGTGCTTCGGCTTTACAACCCAAAGCACCTGCGTCAGGCACACCAAGCCCTCGCAACAGGTCGCCGACGGCGCGGTACTGAACCTCATGCCGAACAACCTGCACACCTGCGTTGTCGAACAAGTCGGCTAAATGTACATCGCCGAAAGTACGTGCGTGGAGTGCACCGATGAAATGGCCGAGCATCTCGCCGCCTTGTGCAGCAGCATCGGCGTGTGTGCCATAGAGCCAGCGGTCGAGCAGGTGATGCCGCCCTACATCTTCCATGATGAGAACGTGCCGAGTAGCATCGAAGTCGCGCACATAGGGTGGCCGCATCCAGTCGGTAGGCAGCCCAGAGAGCATACCCGTCGGGTCAAACAAGGCAAGCGCGCTGGCCTCAAAGGCGATACGTTCGGGGTCGAGGGCGATGGCGGGGTTACTCGCGAGGTGCGGCGGGGCGTATTTGACGATTAGTGAGCCCTTTGCTGTTGGAACACGCCAAACGTGATTGAGATAGCCACCGGGTAGGGGCATAGGTTCCCCTGTTATGGTGACACGGGGCAGACGGTTGCGCAGGTAGGTGAGCAGGGCCTGCGGGTCTGTCATCTAGCGAAAGCGGTAAAGGTGGTTGACGAACGGAACCGGATTGGCGTGTTGGAGAAACGCTACCACCGCCCGTTCGGTTGCGCGACGCGAAGAATCGAGCGTGGCCGCAAGGGTTGCCTCTTCGGGATTGGCAATACCTGGCACCGAGTATTTATGCCCTACGACCAGCGCCGAGCAGGCAATCCCCATCTCGTTCGCCAGCACCACTTCGGGCGCAAGCGTCATCGAATTTACCTGCGCCCCCA
>CAYYHN010001017.1:0-1544 GCA_964471245.1 uncultured Rhodothermaceae bacterium
GGCGAGGGGGGGGCAGGTGGGTGAGAGCGCTACGTTGAGCTTGGGGGGTCCGGGAGCCTACCAACTTATCTCGATGCCGTTTGACCTCGACAGCAAGAGCGCCAACGCTGTGTTTTCAGATGACCTTGGCACCTACAATCCTGAAGCATGGCGCTTCTTTGCATTGCTGCCAAGCCAAGAATACGCTGAATTCCCGAATGCAAGCACGATGAATCCTGGGCGCGGTTTCTGGATTGCGGTAGCGGAGTCAGGCCAGTCCTTTACAACCGGAGCAGCACGGTCGCTGCCACTTAACAACCCAGCACGGCAGCCGCTAAATGCAGGTTGGAACTTTATCGGCACACCGTACAACTTTAGTGTTCCGCTGTCGCAGGTCAGCTTGAATTCGGGCGAGGCGCTCGACATCCGAACCTTCAGCGGTACGAGTTGGTCGACACAGTCTGGGTCGCTTCAGCCTTTTTCAGCGTATGCGGTTTTCTCTAACGGGAGCGATGAACTCGTAATCAATCCCTTCCCGGGTGGGACGAGCAAAGGTGGCAACGAGACAGAGACAGCCACGCCAGCATGGGCCATTCGCCTCCTTGCTACTAGCGGCAACGCTGCAGATACCGATAACGTAGCTGCCGTAATGGATGTCGCGGAAACCGGGTGGGATACCTACGACCGCCCCGAGCCGCCTACTGCTCCCGGCGAATACGTTGCTGTCTATTTCGAGCGCCCCCATTGGGATGCTCCGACACAACGCTTCAGCACAGATGTACGCCCCATGCAGGGGACCAGCGAGGCATGGCCGTTCCGCGTAGAAAGCTCGGGCACTGAACCGATCACCCTGCGCTTCGATGGCGTAGCAAGCGTGCCTAGTCATCTCGACGTGTGGCTCCTCGATCCCGCCACGCAGCAACGCATCGATGTCCGTGCTACGGAAGTGTACATGATAGCCGGACCGCGTGACCTGACGCTCGTAGTGGGTACGACAAGTGATCTGGAAACCGAGTTTGGTCCTGCCGAATTGCCAACAGACTACGCGCTCGAAAACTTTCCGAATCCCTTCAACCCAACCACAACGATCCGCTATGCCTTACCCGAAGCGGGTCCGGTTGCAGTGAAGGTGTACAACGTGCTCGGTGAAGTGGTCGCCACGCTAGTCGACCTATCCTCACACAACGCAGGTAACTACAGCGTCGTATGGGACGGCCGCGACCAAGCGGGCCATCCCGTCGCCAGCGGCATCTACCTCTACCGCCTCGAAGCTGGCACCGAGCAATTCACGCAGACGATGGTGCTCTTGAAGTAGCAGTAGCACCAAATCTGATTGATTTGGTGCTGTATGGGAAGTGTGGGGTTATGGGGAGTTTGTACGAGTAATCGCGTATTTATGCGCGAGTAGAGCAAGCCCCTTCCTCGCCCGAAGGGCGACCCCATCTATGAGTGAGCATGCCCACACGCGCAGCTCATACTCACTCATACCGTTTCCGCAGTTCACTCAGCGCAAACGGCTCGCCGATGAAGGTGATGCGGTCGTGCTCTTCTAGGATGGTGTTACC
>CAYYHN010001018.1:0-1543 GCA_964471245.1 uncultured Rhodothermaceae bacterium
CGAGTGGCAACACCGCGCCGTTCGGTGTTGTGAGTTCAAGGCGGAAGTCGGGCAGGCCAATAGCAATGTCATTGGTTGCATTGAATGCGAAGATGCTGCGCGTCATGCCTGCACGATCATCGGTGCCTTGCCATGGCCCACGCCAGAGGTGTCCGTCCTCTACCAACATGCCGACAGGGCGACCATCGCGGTGCCAGAAGTCGGCATTGATCGCGGCCAGCGGCGTCTCACCCGCAGCTTTAAGCCGAGCAACCATCGCGCTTGTATGCTCGAAGCCGTAGAGGCTGTCGTTCGAGGTTTCTGCATCGAGCATCAGGTCCGGATGGCTAAGGTCGACGACCACCACATGCACACGTTGTGTGTCAGCCGTACTGGTGAGGTGCCACGCTGCCAAGCCCGGATGCGCAGTCGGTACAGCCTCGGCAACTCCATTGGGTATGGTGGGCGGCACATCGGACGGCTTAGGCCTTGCCTCGCATCCGACAAGCACAACCATGCCAACGAGTATGCTAAGCCATCGGAGTGAGCACATGGCGCTTCTCATAGCGCTTCTCCGCAGTATTTGCAGTAGACCGCGTCCGTGTCGTGTCCTTCGTGTGCGCACGAGACACAGTGTTTGCTAGACACCTTGTTTGGGTCGAAGCGGCTCAGTTCGGCAGTGACGATGCCAGTCGGCACCGCAATAATACCGTAGCCTACAATCATGATGAGGGCCGCCAGCGTTTGGCCAAGATTGGTCTCAGGCGAGATATCGCCATAGCCCACCGTAGTGAGTGTCACAATCGCCCAATAGATGCTGCGGGGAATGCTAACGAAGCCGTGTTCTTCCCCTTCGATGAAGTACATCAGTGAGCCGAGGATGACGACCATCGTCATCACGGTAAAGATGAAGACCGTAATTTTTCGGCGGCTTGCCCGAAGGGCTAGCATCAGCGTGTTGGCCTCACTCATGTAGTGGACCAACTTGAGCACGCGGAAGACGCGCAGGATGCGCAGCAACCGGATCACAAGTAGGTATTGCGTGCCCGGAATTAGCATGCTCAAGTAGGTAGGCAAAATCGCCAACAGGTCGATCACACCAAAGAAACTGCGAGCATAAGTAAGTGGACGACGCACGGTGGCAAGCCGCAGGATGTATTCGATCGTAAACAGAATGGTGAAATGCCATTCGACGTAGAAGAGCAAAGCACCATAGTTGCGACGAATTGACGGCACGCTTTCAAGCATGACAGCGATGACACTACACACAATCGCGGCGATGAGCCCAACGTCGAAAATCCTGCCTACTGGGGTGTCGGCTTCGTAAATGATGTCATGCCAGCGGGATCGCCAGCCGCTAAGAGGTCGCTCACTCATGCAATAGGGAACCGATGGCTATGCGTTTTAGGCCCTTGGGTTGAAGTGCATACCTTGCACGTGCAAGATAGGAAGAGATGAGGGTGGCATGCTTGCCTTGCTGAGCTTATGCAGGAAACCCCTACGCGCCCTACGATTCGGCCATGGCTGCGGCTTCCTCGAAATGGACGCTGACGATCTGCGAAAC
>CAYYHN010001019.1:0-1535 GCA_964471245.1 uncultured Rhodothermaceae bacterium
AGGACGGCCGCGAAGGTAAGCAACGTGAAGGACGTTCGCATGACAGTACGTGAGTGTAGCGGAACCTATTCGTTTGAAAACCAGCAAGCAACGTAGGTACTTCGAACGGGAGTGACAAGCTGTTGGACGACGTTGCAAGCATGACCTACACGATGCTGCTGCCTGTTCCTACCAATCATGCAATTGTTGTGGATCTCAGGCGCGGCACATTTTCGGGATAGATTTCGCGTGCCTAGTTACCTATCCTGTCGCCGCCTATACCGAGCCGTCCGCCTCTTCCATTCATCCTGCCGCCTGTATGCTTCACCGTTGTGTTCTGACGCTGCTTGTGTGTGCTGTGCTGCTGCCTGCCGCCGTGTTGGCCCAGCGTACCTCGCCTGAACCTCTGCTCATTCCCTACGTCTTGCCCAAGTTAGCCTATGGTTCGGTTGATTTTGGCGATTACGACGGCGACGGCGATTTGGATTTGGCAATGACGGGCCTTGCGGGTGAGGAAGATGCCCGCACGCGCATTTTCGAGTTGCAGGATTCCACCATCACCATCCTCAACACACCGACGACCTTCAAAACGTATCGGCCCGTGCAGATCATCGCCAACGATGTATGGCAAGGCGAAGCCAAATGGGGTGATTACGATGGTGATGGCGACGCCGACTTGTTGGTGATGGGCCTTGCGTTCATCGAGGTCACGACGGACCTGACGGAGCAGGTGCCCATCACTGCGCTCTACCAGAATACCAATGGTGTGTTCATCGAAAACAGGGCGGTGCGTTTTCCGGGGCTTTACAGCGGCGATGTCGCGTGGTATGACTACGATGGCGATGGCGACCTCGACGTGGCACTGACAGGCGCGACGAGCCTAACGCAGCCGTATGATGCCGTGACGCGCATCTACCGCAATGTAGGGGCGGGGGCGTTCCTTGAGTTGAATACCGACATTCCCGGCATCATGTTGGGCGGGCTCGATTGGGCGGACTATGACGGCGACGGTGACGGCGACTTGGCTGTTATGGGGCGTGCAGCGGATGGCTTCTTTGCACGTATCTACCGCAACGACAACGGCACGTTTCGTGATAGTGGGATCGCGTTCCCGCCCCTCATCTTTGGTGGTATCGAATGGGGCGATTACGATGCGGATGGTGACCCTGACTTGCTGCTCAGCGGCGGTGTGCTTGCCCCCGAACTTGTACGAGGGCGCACCCTCATTCTTCGTAACGACGGTGGCACCTTCACGAACATCAACGCGGATGTGGCGGGCGGCGTAACGGGCCGCGCCCGCTGGGGCGACTACGACGCCGACGGCGACCTTGATGTGTTTGTGGTGGGGAGCGACCGTGTGATGGGCGAGAGTCGCGCGTGGGTCTTCCGCAATGATGCAGGCACCTTTCGCGAAGAAATACGCATCGGTGGCCTTGGCTTCAGCGACTTGGTTGTAGGCGACTACAACGGCGATGGCGACCTCGACTTTGTAGCAACAGGCACTGGAGGGAATGGGAACACAAACACGTTCTTCTTCATGAATCGCATCTTCCCTG
>CAYYHN010001020.1:0-1533 GCA_964471245.1 uncultured Rhodothermaceae bacterium
AGTTCAATTCGGTAACAAGGCTGGTGCCTTTCGAAGAGAGCCGCTTGCGCCACGTCAGCCGTGCATCGCCTCCCCACTCGCTGGCGTCCGAGGTGTAGGCCGTTTGGCTGGTGTTCGCAAGCAAATCAGCGACATCACGGGTTTCACGCTGGCTGTCGTTGGTCTGCGTAGAGCCGGTCGTTTGGGCATTGGCTCGGAAGCGCAAGTCATGTCCATCTGCAAACTCGTGCAAAACGTTGAGATTCAGACGGTGGTTATTGGTATTGTTGGCTCGAATCGAGTTTTGCGCCACTTGCGACGATAGCGTCGCGCCAGCCAACTGCTGCTGCAAAACGGCGCGATCTTGGTCGTTGTTCATGCCGTTGTAGAAGTAGCTGCTCCGCCACGTGGTCTTCTTACCAAAATCGTGGTTGAAGTTCAGCCCCGCGACAGCCGTCCGAGTGAAGCCCTCTTCGCTCCCGCCGCCGGGTCGTCCTGAAATCGTGATGCCTCCGCCGCTCATTAATCCTTGCAAACCGCCCATAAACTGGAGGTATTGCCCTGTCGAATACCCCTGCGTGTTGACGTTGTTGAGGTTGCCGAGGAAAGACAATTGCGTGTTTGGGCTGAAGCGGTTGATGCTCGCTTTACCTTCGTAGCGGTCCGCATCCACATCGCGCCCGTACCCCCCACTTACATTGCCGAAGTACCCACTCCGGCGGTCTTCCTTCAGGGCGAGATTGATCGTACGCTGCTCCTCGCCATCGTCTACGCCTGTAAACTCGGCCATCTCGGACTGTTTGTCGTAGACTTGCACCTTGTCTACAGCATCAGCGGGTAAGTTTTGGGTGGCGATGGTCGGGTCATTTCCGAAGAACTCTTTGCCATCAACCAGCACTTGCTCCACTTCCTCGCCATGCGCACGAATGGACCCGTCGCGCTCGACTTCAATGCCTGGAAGTCGCTTCAACAGCTCCTCCACATTGGCATTGGGACGCACCCCAAACGCCGCCGCATTGTACGAAAGCGTATCGCCCGAAATCACCATTGGGATGCGCTCGTCGCTGATGACCAGCGTATTGAGTTCAGAGATGGCTTCCTGCATCTCGAGCCGTCCCACATCGACGGCCTCGCCTTCCACGGTGACATCCTGCATGTACGGCTCCATCCCGACAAACGTCACTTGCAGCAAGTACGCACCCGCCGTCACTCGCCGCAACCGAAACGCGCCGTCATTGTTCGTGACGCCATAGCTAACCATCACCGAATCGGCGCGCTGCATCAGCACCACCGTGGCTCCAGGCAAGCCCACATCGGTCGTATCGGTAACAACGCCCCGCACGTCGACGCGAGACTGGGCCATCGTGGCAGTCGTGGCCAGCACGGCTAGTAAGAGAAATAGGCAACTGAAACGGTGCAACATGGTTTTTAATTTCGGTGGGTGGAGGGATGGGAGTATGGGTAGTTTGGGAAGGATGGGGAGTGTGGGGGGTGTAGGAAGTGTGGGTAGTCTGGGGGGTGTGGGTAGCCGGGGATGCAGGACGACGATCTCAT
>CAYYHN010001021.1:0-1528 GCA_964471245.1 uncultured Rhodothermaceae bacterium
GAGATGTGTATGCGGTCGATGCCGAGACAGCCTACCTGCTGAGCGCGGGGACGGGCGATGATTCGCGCATCTACAAAACCAATGACGCTGGGCAAACGTGGATGCTTCAGTTCACGAATCCCTATGAAACGGGTTTCTTTAGCTGTTTTGCTTTCTGGGATGCTGAACGCGGGGTGGCATTCAGCGACCAAGTTGAAGCGCAGATTCCCGTCATTCGTACCGAAGACGGAGGCACAACATGGACGCGCATCCCTGAGGAGAACATCCCACCCGCAAAAGATGGTGAAGGCGGATTTGCAGCCAGTGGTACCTGTATCGTCACACAACCAGAAGGCCATGCATGGATTGGTACCGGTGCAGCAGGAGCCGCCGATTCAACAGCAATGGCGCGTGTTTTTCGCTCGATGGACTACGGGCAGACATGGACGGTACACGATACGCCCATCCCGTCGAATAGCGGAACCTCGGGCATCTTCTCGCTCGCTTTCCGCGATGCCAGTCATGGTGTAGCACTGGGCGGCGACTTTGCCTTAGCCGACCAGCGGAGTCAGAACGTTGCGGCTACTAGCGACGGCGGGCAGACATGGGCGTTGGTTGGGTCGACTAATCTCACCGGTTCCGTCTTCGGTTCAACATGGATTCCGGGAGCACCTACTCCCACACTTATCGCTGTCGCACCAACAGGCTCCGACCTCTCCCGTGATGGGGGCCGTACGTGGACGCGCATCGACACCACCAACTACTGGACGGTTCATGCCTATGACCGCGACCACAGCTGGGCTGCTGGGCCGGATGGACGGATCGTACGTCTTGGATGGATAGAGTGAAGGTGGATGTGTGTGGAATTAGGAGGTATGTGGCGTTAGTAGGCGTGGAAGCGCTGTATGGAGTGGGCTAGGTTCTACGTGTGCAACGTGAACCCGCGGCCAGTAACCCATTACCAAATGCCACATTGCTCAATAACTCCGTTGTCCTTTTGCATCATTGCATGCAAGCACCAAGAAATTATTGATCGCCAAATGTCATTGCGCCACTTGAGTATTCGCTACCAAAGGTGGCTCGGGCAGTAGCTACTTGCAGCACGGCGGACATGAAGAGCTGCTCTGAAAGATCCGCAAGGGGATGGACGAACGCCGACCATACGATTCCATTGCTGATGGCATAACGGGCATCGAGAGCAGAGTGGAAGTTCGCCTCCATCGCCGCCGTCAATTGCCCTTCCTGTAGGTTGGCGACTTCAACGATGGGGCTCACGAGCCGCATGCGATTCGCGTTGAGGTCATAGACGAGCAGCATGGGCACCTCTTGCAGCACAAACTCGACGACGCTGCCTTCAATATTCATGTCGTCCACCACATCGCTCAGCAGCGCAATCATGCGCTCGGGTGTCATCGGCACCTGTTCAGCAGGTTGTGCGAGAAGTGTGGATGGCAGAAGGATCAGGAGGAAAAACAGGCGCATGGAGAGCTTGGAGATAGTAGGTGGCGAATAGTGGCTAGTTGGATACGTGAGTGCCGGGTAAAGTCTG
>CAYYHN010001022.1:0-1514 GCA_964471245.1 uncultured Rhodothermaceae bacterium
CGGGATCTCGAAGAACAACTGGCTCAGTTTGCTCAATCGAAGCTTCAGATTGTCGAAAATCCAGCTTGGATGGGTTTAATGATGGTTGGGCTTGGCCAGTTGATTCGCGATCCGTCGCTCGTCCAGAAAAACTTGGGGCAAGCAAGCACCGGTGAGGAATATCTGGTCGCATGGTTGCAAGCGGCAACCGACGACGGGCGTCTCCACGTTGCCGAGCCTACAGTAGCCGCTGAGGTGTTTTGGGGCATGTTGTCGGGGGTGTTCATTTGGCCGCATTTGTTCCACGGACCGATGGATGTGGGGCATCAGCAGGCCCTGCTAACCGAACTAATTGCTATGTTTTTGGCGCGCTATAGAAAGCCTGTGTAAAGATGGTTGCCCTTGCGTTTTAGAAATAGTTTATTGTCCATGCCTCCCGACGCATGCTCGCACGCCCACATGATCAAATTTCGTGCGGTGCATCATCATCCCCACCGAATGATTGCCATGTTAATTGGCTTCCCTGCATTGCCGCGCAGGCTCGGCATCTTGACCTGTATGTTGGTTTGCTGTGCGATGCTCCTATGGCCTCCTGCAAGCACCGCGCAAGACAAGCCCGTGTACGACATCGGCGTGTTGGTTGATTTTTCCACGCCAGAATTGGTGCCCTTGCTGGATCTGATGCAGCGTGAGATCACGGCTGTTGTCGGCGAGGACGCGGTGATTCGCTTCCCCGAGGCAAGCTTCCTGGTCAATAACTTCGACCCCGCACAAGCCGAAGCGCACTACCAAGCGCTGCTTGCTGACGAAACGGACATCATCATTGCATTTGGTCCAATCAACAATACGGTCATCACAGCGCAAACCACGCATGCTAAGCCTACGATCCTATTTGGGGCTGTCAACCGCGATGTAGTCCAATTCAATGAGACCAGCACGACCTCGGGTATTGACAACTTTATCTTCCTCATTGCAGCCCAGTCCTATCGGCAGGATTTAACGACGTTTCAGACGCTGTATCCATTCGAGCGTGTAGCGGTGATAGCCGCAGGGCCGCAGGCATTGATGGACGCCTTACGTACCCCAATGGACGCCCTCTTCACCGATTTGGGCGCGGATTATGCATTGATGCCCTACACGTCGCTCGAAGGCTTAATGGGCCAGCTTGATGCGTTCGACGCGGTGTACTTGGCCGAGGGATTCGGGATTCCGCTAACCGAGCGCCAAGCACTCGCAGGCCACCTCGCTGAGGCTCGTATCCCATCGTTCACCGCCACGCGACGCGAG
This sequence comes from uncultured Rhodothermaceae bacterium, assembly GCA_964471245.1. Taxonomy (GTDB): domain Bacteria; phylum Bacteroidota; class Rhodothermia; order Rhodothermales; family CAYYHN01; genus CAYYHN01. The sequence goes on from CAYYHN010001022.1 coordinate 1,267, forward strand.
GATGTGCTAGACGGCTGGATGGCGACGAACCAGTCGGATGAAGGCTTCGACCAGTTCTTTCGCCGTATTGCGCTGAGTGTTGAGGCCGTTGTAAATGGAGAGAACCTTGCCAACTTGCCGGTCTTCATCGATACCAGCGACCAACTGACGATCAATTTTAACACAGCCGAGCAGGTGGGCGTGGCGCTGCGGTATAGTTCGTTGGCTGACATCGATTTGGTGGGTGACTTCGACGATTTTGCAGCTGA
>CAYYHN010001023.1:0-1513 GCA_964471245.1 uncultured Rhodothermaceae bacterium
GAGGCTGAACCGATTGCACCTGCAAGACGCGATCGTACGCGTAGCGGGGCAACTCATCTTCTGCATCGGTGTGGGGCTCGCGTTCGTGGGCAGCGTGATCGTCTTCAACCCGCTGCTGAACGCTGAAGCGGAAGGCGGCTGGGCGCTGACCGGGCGCGTCGCGGTGCTTTACCTGGTGCCAACCGTGTTGATGTGGCTGTGGTCGCGGGGCAAGACGATCGCCGACCAGTCGTACCTCGTCTCGATCCTGCGCTCGACGTCGATCGCCTTCGCCGTAATCTTTGCGGGCCTGGTCATCCGCAACGGATTCCATTCCGACGACCTGCACGTACACGCCATCGACATGTTCGAGTGCGCAACCTACGCGCTGGCGTGGATGCTGCTTGGCGTGGCGATTCAGTGGTTCAATCGTGTGCGCGTGCAATGCACGACCACACAATCGACGGGCCTCATCGTGTTCTGGATCGGCCTGGCAACGGCACTCGTGGGCAACGTGCTCGTGCTCAATCCGCTATGGACCGACGCCTCGGTGGGCAGCGTCATTGTGGCCAATGGGCTTTGGTACTTCTACGCACCGACGATTTTTGTGCTCGCCCTGCTAGCTCGACATGCCCGCCGTAATGGCTTGGTCAACGCGGGTAAACTCGCGGGCTTTAGCGCCGTCGGCCTCTCATTTATGCTGCTGAGCCTGCTCGTCCGCCAAGGCTTCAGCGGGGATGGCATCCTGATCTTCAATGAGGCCCTGCAAAGCGGCGAGCGCTACGCGTACTCGCTCGCATGGGTGCTCTTCGGCGGCGGGCTTCTTGTCGCAGGCGTCTTCACAAGACTCGACACCCTGCGTTACGGCTCGCTCGCGGTCCTGCTACTGGCCGTCGGCAAGGTCTTCCTCATCGACACCGCCAACCTCGAGAACCTCTACCGCGTCTTCAGCTTCTTCGGCCTGGGCGTGACGCTCATCGCACTGGGCTACCTCTACCAGCGGCTGGTCTTCCGCCGACCCAACACCATTCACGGGGCACCAACGACATGACAAAGCACTTCTTCCTGGGCGTAAACTTCTGCGTGGTCCTGCTGCTTAGTTCAGCGGGCTGCAAGACCTCGGGCGACGATGGTAAAACACCTACGTCGATTGAAATCAAAGAAAGGGATGAAGACAACGAAGGTGAAGAAGTCACCGTCCTCATCGCGCTGAGCTCGGTGATCCCCGGCGGGGTCGTGGGCCACTGCGGAATCGCGGTCGGTGAGTCGTACTGGGACTTCGGGCCCAAGCGCGTTGACCGCCTGCAGCCAATTCAATCGCTGCGCTCGACGGCCGGCCCGTGGTGGGACGACCCCGAGCAGTGCTGGGCCAACGACCGCACGCTCTCGCAGGTCGTCGAAGACCTGCCCAACAACGTGCATCCCGTCGGTTCGCTCGTCGCGGTTGTGCGCGTGCGTGTCACGGACGAACAGGCGGATGCGATCGCCGCATTCTGGCAGGAGGTTTATTCGCGCATGCGCAACGGCGAAGACG
>CAYYHN010001024.1:0-1508 GCA_964471245.1 uncultured Rhodothermaceae bacterium
AGGCGAGACAGCATGCTAAAAGGAATGTACAAACCAACGCTACAACTCAATCTGCACACCGCCTTGCTCCGAGGAGGCACGGATGGCTTGCACAATCCTGATATCTGCCATCCCGTCCGAGCCGGGGACGCGTGGTGGGCGGCCTTCAAGAATGGCGAGGGCATCATCGTCCATCTGGCGTGCCTGCTGATGGCCCGGATCGACAGGCCACACAGTACCGTCACTGGCCTCGCCTTCGACGCCGGTATACGACTGGAACGGCCGTAGGCGGTACCAGCCGTCGGCACAGGCCACGTCGAGGTAATTGGTGCGTTTCCCGAAGGCCGTCTCGCCGTGGGCAAGGACGCCATTTGGAAACTCGAGCGTGAACTCGGCAAACTCATCGACTTCGTTGTACATCACCGTCCGCTCCGACCATAGCCGACCCCGCACGGCAATCGGCTCTTGGCCCATCGCATAGCGTGCGGCGTTAATGGGGTAGACGCCCATGTCGTAAAGGGCACCGCCCCCCAAGCTGGCATTGCGTCGCCAGTTGGAAGGGTCGCGGTGGGCGCCGCTGTAGCCTGCGCCCGTTCGCACCTCCGTGATGGCACCGAATGGCCGCTCCTGCGCATTGCGGATGACCGTCTGGTTGTTCGGCTCATGTTGCAGCCGGTAGCCGATGCTGAGCGATACCCCGTTCTTCGTGGCCGCATCGAGCACGGCTTGGCATTCGGCCTCGTCCATCGCCATCGGCTTCTCGCACCAGACGTGTTTGCCTGCCTCTGCGGCCCGGATGGCATCGCGCGCGTGTACACCCGTCGGCGTCACAATATAGACGACATCGATATCATCGTTGTTGGCAATGGCATCAAGCGTGTCGTAGTTATAGACGTTTGCGTCGGGGATGCCGTATTGCTCTTGCCAGACGGGGATCTTCTCCGGCGATCCTGTCACGATGCCGCGCAGTTCGCAATGCTCCGTCATCTGTAAGCCTGGTGCTAGTCGCCCCCGGCTGTAGCGCCCAAGTCCCACGAGCGCCACGCCAAGCTTTTCTTTGCGGCTTGGCAGGAGGATAGACGGAAAATCAAGCGAGGACGCAGCGGTGAGGGCTATGCCAGCTTGTTTGAGGAAGCGGCGGCGGTTCATTGGGAACGGCATGGGCAGTGGCGAAGAACGTAAACATAGGGACAGCCACGCGGTCAGCTTGCAGTAAGCATCCCGTGTGGCTGTAGTAAGCATCAGCCGTGGCCTTGGTTTCCCGATGGGTTGTGTTGTGCCCTAGCCTGTAGCGCCTAGCCCAGATGCGATGGCGTTGATCGAGAGCAGCATTTGCTGGAGCAAATCGTCGGTGTTCTTGCCAGTGTCTCCACTAGCCTGTGCCGCGCGCCATTGCTTCAGGAGGTAGATCTGATGCGCATGCAGTGGTACCAGTGCCTGATGCCGTCGGTCGATGACGTGCTGGATGCGCGGTCGTTTCTCGCCGAGTGGGCCGCCGTAGATGCGTTCGAGCATCTCGCGGGTCGTCT
>CAYYHN010001025.1:0-1507 GCA_964471245.1 uncultured Rhodothermaceae bacterium
CCAACGGATCTGGCCGTTGGCCTGCATGATGCCTGTCCCCCCCGGCCCGCTTACGAACGCAGGGAAGCTGTCCAAGCTGTTGGCGTAGACCCACTGCTCGATGGTGAAGCTCTTGCTGAAATCAACGCCGGTGGCCTCCATCGTCACATGGTCGTCGCTGCCGTCGAACGCCAGCGCACCGCCACCCGTACGGTAGACGTTGTAGCCGCTTTCGTTGGGGCCACCGTCACGCCAGTTGAGATCGATGCGGTCATCATATGTGTCATCAGTCGCCACCACCTCACGCGGCAATTCCAGCGTGCCGATGCTGCCTGTGTCGCACGCATCGTTCGAGACAAGGCTGCCAGTCTTCAAACGGCGCACGCAGTATGTGTGGACAACGCCATCGCTCGCGCCCGTGTCGTTGAAGAGGCGCTCCGTGAGGCCTGCGGTGTGAATCAGCGTACCATCGCGCCGGACCTCAAAGCCTTCGGTCTGCTCGCCTTGGTCGTCCCACGTGATCTGCACGAACGCAGGGAACGTGCCGTCGGTAGCTGCGACATTGATAGGTGGCAACACCGTGCCGACGCTGCCCGTGTCGCAGACCTGTGGACCGCCCTCGATGCCATTCTCGACAGGTGCAACACAATACGTATACGTTGGCCCGACGACGGCGGTAAGGTCATCGTAGGTGGCCGTGCTCGTCGGGAGCGTGGTGAGTAGACTGCCGTCGCGGTAGAGGTTGTAGCCCGTGTCGACGCTGGAGCGGTCGCTCCACGCAACGCGCACACGGTCGAGGAACGCTTCGTCGGAGGCATTCATATTGGTGACTGCGAAGAGCTGCCGACGGCCGCCGTCGCAGCCTACGCTCGTCTCCGCCCCGTTACCTGCGACACGTACGACGCAGTATGCGTAGACTTGGTTCGGCAGACCAGACAGGTCGGCGTACACCGAATCGGTGCTGGCAATCACCGAGAGCAGCCGCCCGTCGCGCTCCACTTTGAACGAGGTTGCATTGTCGTCCGTACCCGGCCATTGCACAACGACGCGGTCTTCAAACTGGTTATCGGAGGCCGTGACGCTGCTCACCGGAATGGGCGATGTCGACGTCATCAAGGCCGCGCCGTCAGCCAAGTCGCCGTGGTTGCCTTGCAGGCTGTGGTCCTGCACGTCATCCGTGCCATCGCCACCGACGCCAAGGAGTTGCTGCGTATCGAAGCGCCAGTAGCCAACCAAACCGGGCTCGTTGCCCAAAAGCTTTGTGAACATCGTGGCATCCAACTGCGCTTGGCTCCGCGCCGTGTTCCAGATACGCGCTTCGTCTATTTGCCCGTTCAGTGCCTGCCCGCGAAAACTGAGGCGGCCCAACTTCAGCGGTGTCGTCAGCGCATCCGGGGCCGACATGTTGTCGGTCGCGCCGATCTGCGTGCCGTCTACGTAGAGGCGCAGCTTGGGTGAGGCTGCGGCATTGTAGACAGCCGCCACATGGTGCCACTTGCCCGGACGCACACTGCCCGTCCCCGCCGAG